>DAMBCY010000020.1:5491-20230 GCA_032056255.1 Cellulomonas sp.
GCCCGTCCGCGGGGACGGCGGCCAGGTGCGGGACGAGGCACACGGGGTGCTCGCTCGCGGCGGCGACCACCGGGGCGGGGTCGTGCAGCAGCTCGACGCCCGGATGCACGACGAGCACGGTGTCTCCGGCGGCCACCAGGCGGAGCAGGAGGACGGCGGTGAGCCAGCGGCCGAGGGCATCGGGTTCGAGCTCCGCTGCCGCCGCGTGCAGCTCGGCCTCGTCCAGCCCGAGGTCGGCGAGCCCGAGGACCTGCTCGTCACCGACCGGCCGGTAGCCCGATCCGGCCGCGAGGACGCTGACGGGCGCGCCCGGCGCGCTGCGGGCCGCCGAGCGGACCGTCGCGCGCGCCAGCAGGACGTCGGACGTGACGGGCGCGACGAGGATGCGCATCATGCTCCAGCAGGTGACAGGGGGCCGCGGGCAGAGGGACGCGCGGCTGGGGGGAGCCTAGCGGCGTCCTCGACCGGTGGCCGACCACGCCGGGCGGCCGGGCGTCAGGGGAGCAGGTAGCGCGACACGACGCGCCGCTCCACCCGGGCGTCACGGGCGAGGGCGCGGCGCTCGGAGAGCGTCTGCGGCAGCCGAGCGGCGAACGCGGCCAGACCGCGCCAGCGGGCGCGGGCGTGCGCGCCGGCCCCGCCGCGGACCGAGGCCCGCACGGCTCCGGAGAGCTGGCGGGCCAGCGAGCCCAGGACCACCGCAGCGGGTGCGTGCCGGGTGAAGACGACCAGCGAGTTGCGGGTGTTGTAGAACCGGAACAGGGCGCTGCCGGTGTCGGAGCTCGCCGCGTGGAGGTGGTGGGCGACGGCGGCGGCCTCGTACCGGACGGTCCATCCGCGCGACCGCAGCTTCCAGGAGACGTCCGTGTCCTCGTAGTACAGGAACAGCCCGGCGTCGAACCCGCCGACGTCGCGCAGGGCTGCCGCGCGCAGCAGCGCCGCGCCCCCGCAGAACCCGAACACGTCCGGGTCGGTGGACTCCTGGCCCTCCGGGACGAGCCAGTCCCGGTCGGTCCCGTTCCCCCGGCGGGTCACCACGTTGCCGGTGGAGTTGACGGTGCGCGGCGGCGGGGAGTCCGCGGCACCGAGCAGCAGCTTCGCCGTCACCGCCCCGACCCGGTCACGGCCCGGTGCCTGCACCGCCGCGACCAGGCGCTCCACCGCGTCGGTCGCGAAGGTCGCGTCGCTGTTCAGCAGGACCACGTGGTCGCCCGCGAACCCCGCGGTCCCGAGGGCCACCCCGCCGGCGAACCCGGTGTTGCGGGCGCTGCGCAGCACCCGGACGTCGGGATACCTCGCCAGCACCGCCAGGCTCTCGTCGGTGGACGCGTTGTCCACCACGACCAGCTCGAGATCGTCGCGGCAGGTCTGCGCCTCCAGCGAGTCGAGGCACGCGGGCAGCAGGTGCGCCCCGTTCCAGTTGACGACCAGCACGCGGACGGGGCGGGCCGGGTCGTCGGCGCGGACGGCGGGTTCGGGCACAGGATCTCCATGACGACGGGACGTGCGGTCGGGACCGCCTCGGTCGATCGTAGGCTCTGCACGTGGAGCAGACGCGGGTGGCCATGACGGTCGAGCAGCTGTGGCAGCGCGCGCCGGGAGGGTCCGGGTCGTACATCCGCGAGCTCGTGGCGGCGTTCGCGGAACGCGAGGACGTCGCGGTCACGGGGCTGGCCGCCCGGCACGCCGGCACCGACCGGCGTGTCCTGGCGGCGCCGGTGCGGCGGTCGCGGCTGCCCCGGCAGGCCCTGTACCCCGCGTGGAACCGGCTGCGCCGCCCGCGCGCCGAGCGCGTCACGGGCGCGGTGGACGTGGTGCACGCCACCACCTGGGCGGTCCCGGGCACGCGCCGTCCGCTGGTGGTGACCGTGCACGACCTCGCCTTCCTCGCGGAGCCGGACCACTTCACCCGCCGGGGCAACGCGTTCTTCCGCCGGGCGCTGACCGTGGTCGAGGCGGAGGCCGCGCGGATCGTCGTGCCGTCCCGGGCGACCGCCCAGGAGTGCGCCGCGCACGGCCTCGACCCGGCGCGCACGGTGGTCGTGCCGCACGGCGTGCACGCGGACCCCGGCGCCCCGGACCGCGTGGCGCAGTGGCGCCTCCGGACCGGCCTCACCCGGCCGTACGTCCTGTGGTGCGGCACGCTCGAGCCGCGCAAGAACGTCGAGGGGCTGCTCGCGGCGTTCGCCGCCGCCGTCGGCGCGGGTGCCGAGCTGGACCTCGTCCTGGTCGGGCCGGACGGGTGGGGGGAGACCGCGGACCGGGTGCGGGCGGCCGTCGCCGCGGCGGGCGCCGGGCGCGTGCACCTGGTGGGGCGGCTCTCGGACACCGACCTCCAGACCGCCTACGCCGGCGCGCGCGTGTTCGCGTTCCCGTCGCTGCGCGAGGGCTTCGGGATGCCCGTCCTGGAGGCGATGGCGCACGGCGTCCCCGTGGTGACCAGCGCCGGGACGCCGATGGCCGAGTTCGTCTCCGCGGGCGGCCTGCTCGTCGACCCCCGGGACGTCGACGCGCTGGCAGCGGCGCTGCTCGCCGCCGCCGGGCCGGAGCACGAGCGGCTCGCGACCGGGGCGTCGCGGGACGCGGCGGGGCGCACCTGGGCCGACGCGGCCGCCGCGACCGCCCGGGTCTACCGGGAGGCCGCGGCCACCGCGTGAGGACGGGTGGCGGGACGTCAGGCGAGGACGGTGGCGGCGGCGGCCGCCCAGCGCTCCTGCCACGGCCCGATCGGCTCGACGCCCGCGGCCACCAGGCGGTCGTGGCCCAGCACGGAGTACGCGGGCCGCGGGGCGGGACGCACGAACGCCTCGCTGGTCGTGGGCGCCACCACGGCCGGGTCGTGCCCGGCGGCGGCGACGGCCGCCTGCGCGAACCCGAACCAGGACGTCCGGCCCGACGAGGTGCCGTGGTACGTCCCGGAGGGGGCCCCCGCCGCGACCAGGCGCAGCACGAGGTCGGCGAGGTCGACCGTCCACGTCGGCTGCCCGACCTGGTCGTCGACGACGCTGAGCGAGTCGCGGTCGGCGGCCAGCGCGGCCATCGTCCGGGGGAAGCAGCTGCCGCGGGCGCCGTACAGCCACGCGGTGCGCACGATCAGGTGGTCCGGCGCCTCGGCGCGCACGGCCCACTCGCCCGCGCCCTTCGTGCGCCCGTAGGCGGAGCGGGGGGCGAGCGGGGCGTCCTCGGCGTACGGGGAGGTCGCGTCGCCGCCGAACACGTAGTCGGTGGAGATGTGCACCAGGCGCGCACCCACCCGGTGCGCGGACCGGGCCAGGTGCGCGGGGCCGACCGCGTTGACGGCGAACGCCGCGCCCTCGTGCTCCTCGGCGGCGTCCACCGCGGTGTACGCGGCGCAGTTCACGACGACGTCGTACCGCTCCGCGGCGAGCGCCGCGTCCACCGAGGCGGGGTCCGTGATGTCGACCGTGTCCCGGTCCACCGCGGTGGCGGTGTGCCCGGCGGCGCGGACGGCGTCCACCAGGTCCTGGCCGAGCATCCCGTGCCCTCCGACGACGAGCCAGTGCACAGCGTCCTCCCGGGATCCGGTGGTGGTGGGCCCGGGCGACCACCCGGCTGCGGTCACCCTACACAGCGGTCCGGCGCGCGGCGGCCGCCCGGGCGAAGGCCTCCACGTGCATCGCGGCCGCGCGCGCCCAGGTGAAGCCGGCGGCGCGTCCGACGGCCGCGGCGGACAGCGCGGTCCGCCGGTCCGGGTCGTCGAGCAGCGCCCGCAGCCCGGCGGCGATCTCGTCCACCCCGGTGCCGCAGTACGCCACGGCGTCGCCGCCGACCTCGGGCAGCGAGAGCCGCCGGGTGGTCAGCACGGTCGCACCGCACGCCATCGCCTCCAGCACCGGCAGGCCGAACCCCTCGCCCAGGCTCGGGTACGCCAGCACGGTCGCCCCGGCCAGGAACCCGGGCAGGTCCGCCAGGGGCAGGTAGCCCGGCACCCGCACGACCAGGTGCGCCGGCACCTCGGCGAGCGCCGCGTCGACCGACTCGTCCCAGCCGCGGGCGCCGGCCAGCACGAGGGCGGGCGGGTCGGCCAGGCCGGCGCACGCCCGCACCCAGGCGCGGATCAGCGCCGGGACGTTCTTGCGGGGCTCCAGCGTGCCGAGGAACGCCACGTAGTCCCGGTCGCCGATGTCCAGGGTCGCGCGCACCCGGTCCCGCTCCGCGACGTCCACCGGGTGGAACCGGTCGTGGTCGACGCCGTGGTACGCCACCGTCATGCGGTCGGGCGCCGCACCGGTGGCGGCGGCCTCCTCGTCCCGGGTGGCGCGGGACGGCACGACCAGCCCGGCCGCGCGCCGGACCGCGAGGCGGGTCCAGGTGCGGAAGAACACGGCCTTGGTGCGCAGGTGCAGCTCCGGCGTGGTGAAGAACGTGGCGTCGTGCAGCGTCACGACCACGGGGACCCGGGCGAGCAGCGGCATCGTGTAGTGCGGGCTGTGCAGCACGTCCGCGCCGACCCGGCGGGCCAGGCGGGGGAGGAGCAGCTGCTCCCACGCCATCCGGACCGGGCGGCGCGTGATCGCGGGCGGGGCGCCGACCACCCGGGCACCCGGCGCGAGCGCGCGGTAGTGGTCGACGTCGCGGGACTGCACCGCGAGCACGAGGTCCGTGCCCGCGCGGTCCAGCTCCGGGACCAGCTCGTCGACGTAGCGGCCGACGCCGCCCCGGTCGGCTGGCACGGCCGTCGCGTCGATGAGCACCCGCATGCCGTCGTCTCCTCGTCGTGCGCCTGCTGGTGGAGGCGGTGCGCGTCCGCCGGGAGCGCCGCACCCCCGGGCGCCCCGCTCCCGCTAAAGTAGTGGCCCGTGACCCCAGACCCCGCACAGCGGCTCCTGGTGATCGTCCCGGCCTGGAACGAGCGGGAGGCGCTCCCGGGGGTGCTGGCCGAGCTCGCGGCGGCGCTGCCGCGGGCCGACGTGCTCGTCGTCAACGACGGCTCGACGGACGGCACCGCGGACGTCGCCCGCGCCTCCGGCACCGCCATGGTGCTCGACCTCCCGCTCAACCTCGGCGTCGGCGGCGCGATGCGCGCCGGCTACCGGTTCGCCGCCCGGGAGGGCTACGACGCGGCCGTCCAGGTCGACGCCGACGGGCAGCACGACCCCGTGGACGTGCGCCGGGTCGTCGACGCCCTCGCCGACGGCGCGGACGTCGTGATCGGCGCCCGGTTCGCCGGCGTCGGCAGCTACACCGTCCGCGGTCCGCGCAGGTGGGCCATGTCGGTGCTGTCCGGCGTGCTGTCCCGCATCGCCGGCACCCGCCTGACCGACACCACCTCGGGCTTCCGCGCGTCGAACCGCCACGCGATCGCGCTGTTCGCGGACGAGTACCCGGCCGAGTACCTGGGAGACACCGTGGAGTCGCTGGTGATCGCCTGCCGCGCCGGGCTGACCGTCCGGCAGGTCGGCGTCGAGATGCGCCCCCGTGCCGGGGGCACCCCGTCGCACAACCCCGCGAAGGCGGCGCTGTTCCTCGGCCGCGCCATGCTCGCGCTCGTGATCGCCCTGTCCCGCCCGCTCGGCCAGGTCCCGGCGGGAGTGCACCGGTGAGCGGCTACCCGTTCGCGCTCGCGGCGTGCGTGGCGCTCGTCGTCTTCCTCGTCATGCTGCTGCGTACCCGCAGGCTGCGGGAGAAGTACGCGATCACGTGGATCGTCGTCGGGCTCGGCGTGGGCGTGTTCGGCGCCTTCCCCGGGGCCGTCGCCGCGCTCGCCGACGTCGTCGGGGTGCAGACGCCGAGCAACCTGCTGTTCGCGCTCGCGCTCATCGTGCTGCTGCTGGTCTGCATCCAGCTCAGCGCGGAGATCACGACCCTCGAGGAGGAGACGCGCACGCTGGCCGAGGAGGTGGCGCTGCTGCGGTTCGACGTCGAGCGCCTCGCGGCGGCGGACCCCGGCCCCGGCGGCGGGTCGACCGGGAGCGACGCCGCGGCGGGTCTCGGGCCGACCTCGCCGGCAGCGCGGCACGACGACGACGTGGCGCCCGCGTGATCGACCTCATGGTGCCCTACTGGGGCGACCCGGAGTACCTGCGGGAGACGGTCCGCAGCGTGCTGGCGCAGACCAGCCCCGACTGGCGCCTGACCGTGATCGACGACGCGAACCCCGACCCCTGGGCCGGCGAGTGGATCGCCTCGCTCGGCGACGACCGGATCGCCTACCGGCGCAACGGGACGAACCGCGGCATCAACGCGGTGTTCCGCCAGTGCGTCGAGCTCGCCGGGGCCGAGCTCGTGGCCGTGCCGGGGTCGGACGACGTCCTGCTGCCCGACTACGTCGCGGTCGTGACCGAGGCACACCGGAGGTTCCCGCGGGCGGACATCATCCAGCCGGGGGTGCGGGTGATCGACGAGGACGGCAGGCCGGCGCAGCCCCTGGCCGACCGGGTCAAGCAGGACCTGGTCCGGCCGCGCGGCGCGGGCACCCGGGTGCTGTCCGGGGAGCCGCTCGCCACCAGCCTGCTGCACGGCGACTGGCTGTACTGGCCCTCGCTCGTGTTCCGCCGCGAGGCGGTCCAGCGCACCCCGTTCCGCCCGGGGCTGCCGATCATCCTCGACCTGGCGCTCGTGCTGGACATGGTGCTCGCCGGGTCGCAGCTCGTCGTGGAGCCCCGGGAGTGCTTCGCCTACCGGCGCCACCGCGCCAGCGCCTCGTCCGTGAAGCTGCTCGACGGCTCGCGGTTCGAGGGCGAGCGCGAGTACTTCGCGCTCGCGGCGCGGCTGATGTCCGAGCGCGGCTGGCCCCGCGCCGCGCGCGCCGCCCGCGCGCACGTCACGTCGCGGCTGTACGCCGCGACGCTGCTCCCGACCGCCCTGCGCGTGCGCGACCGCGCCGCGCTCGGCACGCTGCTGCGGCACGCCCTGCGGCCCTGACACGCCCTGCGGCCCGGACGGGTCCCGCCCGCTCGCCGCGGCCCCGCCCGCGCCGTCAGGAGGCGGGGGGCGTCGCGGTGGCGACCTGCTCGTCGCCGGTGAGCCCGCCCGGCTCGGCACCCGCCGGACCGGGGTGGAGGTACCCCCAGGCGCACGCCGCCAGCGCCGTCGCGATCACGCCGTACAGGGCGGTGCCCGGGAGGTAGGAGAGGGGGGAGGACCAGTCCGGGTGCAGCGTGATGAGGTCGCCGTCCAGGCCCTCCGCGTACCGGCGGGACGCCCAGTAGAACGCGGCGACGTGCCCGATCAGGAGCACCGGCAGGGTGCCGCGGGCCGTGCGGCGCAGCAGGTCGCCCTCGGACGCCGCGCGGGTGCGTCCGGCGACGAACCCGGCGAGCAGCGGGACGCCGACCGCGACGGGCAGGGCGTACCGGCCCTGCCAGATCAGGCCGGTGTCGGCAGCGGTGGGCACCTGGAGCACGATCGGGGCGGCCGCGGTCCCGAGGGCCGCGAGCAGCAGCGCGAGGCGGAGCCGGGCCGCGCGGCGCGCGGACAGCGCGGCGAGGAGCAGCGCGCCGGTCATGGCGTACCAGACGACGACGGTGACCTCGGGCGCGGGCGCGTCCAGCCAGCCGAAGTCGCCGATCATGTTGTGCAGGTACTGCGAGCCCATGCCGAGGACGGCGAGCAGCGCGACCTTGCGGTCGGCGAGCTGCGGGAACGCGTCGTGCGTGGTGACCACCGACGGGTGCAGGACCAGCCAGCCGAGGGCCGCGGCGCAGACGGCCGCCGTCGCTCCGGCGAACCACCAGGTCCGCGGGTGCCGCAGCACCGCCCGCCAGCGGCCCGCCGGGGCGGCGACCAGCGCGACCACCGCGATGGCGAGCGCCCAGGCGGGACCGGTCGAGCGGCTCGAGACCAGCAGGCCGCCCGTCACCACGGCCTGCACGAGGGCGGACGTCGGCACCGGTCGCCGGTCGAGCACGATCGCGAGGCACGCGGTCCAGAACGCGAAGGCGGCGCTGATCTCGAACCCGGCCGGGTTCACCGTGGCGCCGAGGAACAGGCACATCGGCGTGACCGCGACGGCGGCCCCCCAGAGGCCGCCGCGGTTGCCCGGCACGCGGGTGGTGCGGAACAGGCCCCAGGTGAGCAGCGCGGCGGTCACGGCCGCGCTCGCCAGCCGCATGGCCGTGATGCCGGCGTGCGCGGGGAGCAGCAGCGAGGGCCAGCCGACCAGCGCGTAGTACAGCGGCGGGTACTGGCCGGCGAACGTCTTGGTGACGGCGGTGCCGTCCGCGGGCGGGAGGGTCTGCTGGCACTCGGCCGACTGGTCCGGCTGGAAGGCGAAGCAGTTCGGCAGCGCCGCCGCGGCCACGTAGTCCGTCGGCAGCTCCACCAGGCTCGCGCGTCCCGGGGCGACGACGTCGGCCTCGTCCTCCATCGGGAGCGACACCTGCCCGCGGGCCACGCCGGCGGCGCGGAGCACGTGGCTGGGCTCGTCCGGGGAGGACATCAGCGGGGTGGCCAGCGACCAGCAGCACGTCAGCGCGAGCAGCAGCAGGCCGACCCCGGTCCAGCGCCAGCGGGACGGCACCCGGTCCAGGACGGTGACCCGTCGGCGGGCGCGGGCGGCGGTGACGCGCGACGGCATCGGGTCGGGCATGCGGGGGGACCTTCCCGGACGGATCGACGCTGAGGTCGTGGGCGCACCGAGTATAGGGGGGAGCTGTGCGTCGGACGGGGCCCGACCGGGCGTCCGGGGGGCGCGCCGTGCGGAGGGTTCGTGCAGGTCCGGGCGGCGTCCCGGGCACACGCCGTCGCCCCGGCGGCCCGGCCCCGGTCCGCCGGTAGGGTGTCCGCCGTGCCGACCCCCGCCACCCCGCCCGCCGGACGCCCTGCCGGACCTCCTGCCGGGCCTCCCGCGACGTCGCGGCTGGGCGCCCTGCTCTCCGGCCGGTTCGGGTTCCTGTCGGTGGCGGCCGGGCTGGGCGTGTACGGGCTGGCGGCGTACGTGTTCCTCGGGGTGGCGGGCCAGGCGCTCGGCCCCGCCGCCTTCGCGCCGCTGTCGGTGCTGTGGACGCTGCTCAACGCGTTCGGCATCGGCCTGTTCCTGCCGTTCGAGCAGGAGCTGGGGCGGACCACGGCGTCGCTGCGGGCGCGGGGCCGCGGCAACGCCGCGGTGGTGCGTGCGGTCACCCGGATCGCCGCGACCCTGCTGCTCGCGGTCGCGGCGCTCTGCCTGGTGACGTGGCCGCTGCTCACCCGGCGGCTGTTCCACGGCGACGCCGCCCTGGTCCCGCTGCTGATCGGCGCGCTGCTCGGCATGGCGGTCGCGTACGTCGCCCGCGGGCTGCTGTCCGGCAACGGCCGGTACGCGAGCTACGGCGCCCAGTTCGTCGTGGACGGTGCGCTGCGCATGGTCGCGGCCGGCGCGCTGGCGCTGGCCGGCGTCCGGGAGGTCTGGGCGTTCGCCCTGGTGCTGGTCGTCGCGCCCCTGCTCGCCGTGCTGGTCACCACCCCACGGCGTCCGGTCGTGGTGACCAGCGGGGCCGGCGATCCGCCGCTCGACCGGGGGCCGGTCCGACGCGCCGTGGTCGTGCTGGTCGTGGCCTCGCTCGCGTCGCAGCTGCTGGCCAACGCCGGCCCGCTGATCGTGCAGCTGCGCGCGACGCCGGCCGAGGAGGTGCTCAGCGGGCAGTTCCTCGCCGCCCTGACGATCGCGCGCGTGCCGGTCTTCATGTTCTCCGCCGTGCAGGCCGTGCTGCTGCCCGGCCTCGCCACGCTGGTCGGCCTGCGCGACGTGCCGGGCTTCCGGCGCCGTCTCGGGCTGGTCACGGCGGCCACCACGGCCATCGGCCTCGTCGGCACCGTCGCGGTGTGGGCGTGGGGCGACCTGCTGGTCCCGCTGCTGTTCGGTGACGGGTTCGGCGTGAGCCGCACGGTCATCACCCTGCTCGCGGCCTCGGGTGCCCTGTTCATGCTCGCGCAGCTGGCCGCGCAGGCCCTGCTGGCCCTGTCCGCCGAGCGGGTCGTGGTCATCGGCTGGGTGGCCGGTGCCGTCGCCCTGGTGGCCGCCGCCCTGCTGCCCGGCGAGCTGACCATGGTCGCGGTCGTGGCGCTGGTGGTCGGCTCCGCGGTGTCGCTGCTGGTGCTCACGGCGGCCCTGCTCGTCGCCCTGCGGTCCTGGGCGGCGAGCCTGGCGCCGGCGTCCGCCTGACCGGCGGTGCGGTCAGGGCGGCCCGGTCAGGGTGGCCCGGTCAGCCCCAGGTCACGACGCGGTCCGCGGGCTCGTCCTGCAACCCCAGCGTCACCAGGTCCTGCGGCGACACGACGAGCGTCGCGCCGCCGGCCAGCGCCAGCGCGGCCACCTCGGCGGGAGTCCCGGCGGACAGCAGCGTGCCCGCCCGGTCCTGCGTCGCCCCCGTCCAGGTGCCCGTGAGCGCGAGCAGCCACTGCTGGGCGTTCATCGGGTGCACCGCGTCGTCCGCGCGCACGTACACGGCGTCGGTCGGCCCCGTCGCCGGCAGCGTCTCCGCGGCGTCGAGCAGGTCGGCCGCGCGGGCCACCTGGTCGGCGTCCACCCGCAGCTCGCCCGTGGACCGTCCGGTCAGCCCGTGCACCTCGACGAGCGCCAGGCAGCCGATCGCGACCGCCGCGACGGTGCGCCAGCGGCCGAGCCGGCCCTCGGGGGCGACGGGCCGCGGCGTCGCCGGCGTGCGGGCGACCACGGCGGCCGCGAGCACGACGAGCGAGACCAGCAGGACACCGAGCGCGAACTTCCAGAAGTAGTACGACAGCTCGCCGCTCTGCCGCAGCTGCAGCGCGCCGATCCCGGCGCCGACCACCAGGCCGGTGGCCGGCACCGCGGCGAGCCAGGGCAGGCGACCGGACCCGTGGGCCGACGAGGCGAGCGGGACGGCGACCGCCGCGAGCGAGACCGCGAGCAGGATCGTGGCGTCGGGCACGACGATGCCGCCCGGGATGACCAGCACCTCCGTCGGCGCGAGCCGGCGCAGCGTCAGGGCGGCCTGGACCAGGCCGGCGAGGGTCAGCGCGGCGGTGCCCGCGGCGAGCACGACGTCCCGCCGGCTCGCGCGCCAGGCCGCCCGGCGCAGCGGCACCACGACGAGCACGACGGCCGGCACCGCGAGCGCGAGCAGCAGGACCCAGGAGTGCGCGACGCCGACGACGAGCCCGCCGAGGGCCGCCAGCGGCGCGGGCGCGAGCACGCGGGGCACGCTGAGCGCGAGCAGCACCGCCGCGCCGGCCATCGCGCAGCCGAGCACGAAGTTGGGGAAGCCCGAGGTGAACGCGCTCGCGCCCGGCCCGAGCAGCAGCGTGCCGACGACGCCCGCCGCCCCGAGCGCGACCGCGACCGGCCGGCGCGGGGCGGTCGGCAGGGCGCACAGCCCGGCGACGAGCACCACGGCGGCGGCGGCCAGCACGAAGCCCTGCGCCCGCACCATCAGCAGGATCTCCTCGGTCACCGTGCCGGGGGTGGCGGTGCCGAGCAGCTCCATCATGGTCGCGACGACGGCGTGGTAGCCGGCGGGGTAGTCCGCGAACTTCCACGCGTCCCCGGCGGCCGGGTCCGCCAGCGACGGGATGACCGCCCCGGCGCGGCGCGCCATGAGGACCATGTTCGCGTGCGCGGAGTTGTCCCACGCCGGCATCAGCGAGGCGAGGGCCTCGGGGCCGGACCGGACGGCGAGCATCCCGCGGCAGGCCACCGCGGCGAACGCGGCGGCGCCGGCGACGACCAGGTCCACCGGGCGCCAGGTGGGCAGGAGCAGCCGGGCGCGCCGCCCGGCGTGCCCGGTGCCCTGCCAGAGCACCGCGGAGGTCAGCGCCCCGGCCAGCGCGGCCAGGAGCAGCCCGACCCGGCCGAGCGCGCCCAGCGGCAGGTCCCACCACCACAGCGCGGGGAGCAGGCCGGCGGCGACGCCCGCCGCGAGCAGCAGCCGCCGCGCCCCCAGCCGGGACGACGGGACGGCCAGGACCAGCAGGAACGTCGGGATCAGGGCGACGAAGCCCTCCAGCACGCCGGTGACCCGCAGCAGGCCGACGACCAGGGCGACCAGCAGGCCCGCGGTCAGCGCGAGGACGGGCCGGGCGGGTCGGGCGCCCGGGCCCGCGGCGTGGCGGGTCCGCGACGGCGCCTCGCGGAGCGGTGCAGGACGGTCGAGCGGCGGCGCGGTGTCGGACACGGTTCAACGGCTCCTGCGAGGGCGGCCCGGTCGTCGCTCACGCCGGGAGCCCGCTCGACAGCCGTCGCCGGGCGCTGCGAGGCTACCGGATCCGGAGCGCCCGAACCCGGGACGTGCCGCACGTCACCCCACGTCACCGGCGTGTCGGGCGCGACCGCGCGGGCGGCGCGGGCCGCCCCCGGGGTCAGCCGAGCGTCCGCAGGTACGCGGACACCTCGTCGTGGCGCGGGAGCAGACCCTGCTCGCGGGCCTCCGCGAGGGTGGGTGCCGCGGTGTCCTTGTCGGACAGCTGCGGGCTGACCGGGTTGCCGTGCCGGTCGGTGGTCGGCCACACGATGCCGACCTCCGGGTCCAGGGGGTGGATGCCGTGCTCGCGGCCGGGGGAGTACCCCGTGGAGCACAGGTACATCACCGTGGAGTCGTCCTCCAGGGAGAAGAACGCGTGGCCCAGGCCCTCGCCCAGGTAGATGGCCCGGCGGTCCACGTCGTCCAGCAGCACGGTGTCCCAGGTGCCGAAGGTCGGCGAGCCGACCCGGATGTCCACGACGACGTCGAGGACCGCGCCCTTCGGGCAGGTCACGTACTTCGCCTGCCCCGGCGGGACGTCGGCGAAGTGGATGCCGCGCAGCACGCCGGCGGCCGAGACCGACAGGTTCGCCTGCTGCAGGTCGAGGCGGTGCCCGACGGCGTCGGCGAACGGCCCGGCCTGGAACGCCTCCAGGAACACGCCCCGGGGGTCGCCGTGCTGGACGGGGGTGATCTCCCAGGCGCCGGGCACGGCGAGCTCGCGGTAGGTCATCGGGGTCCTCTCGATCGGGTCGTCGGCGGCTCGTCCGCGGGTCAGCGGTCGGTGAGCAGGTTCATCAGGTACGCGCCGTAGCCCGACTTCATCAGCGCCTCGGCGCGGATCCGCAGCTCGTCGTCGGACAGGAACCCGCGCCGCCAGGCGACCTCCTCCGGCGCGCCGACCTTCATGCCCTGCCGGTGCTCGATCGTCCGGACGAAGTCCGAGGCCTCCAGCAGCGAGTCGAACGTGCCCGTGTCCAGCCACGCGGTGCCGCGGGGGAGCACCTCCACCTGCAGCCGCCCCTGCTCCAGGTAGGTGCGGTTGACGTCGGTGATCTCGTACTCGCCGCGGGCCGACGGCTGCAGGTCGCGGGCGATGGCCACGACGTCGTTGTCGTAGAAGTAGAGACCGGGGACGGCGTAGCTCGACCTCGGTCGCGCCGGCTTCTCCTCCAGCGACAGCGCGCGGCCGGCGGCGTCGAACTCCACCACGCCGTACGCCGTCGGGTCCGCGACCCGGTAGGCGAACACCGCGGCGCCGTCGATCTGCTCGAACCGGTGCAGCTGGGAGCCCAGGCCGGGGCCGTAGAAGATGTTGTCGCCCAGCACCAGGGCCGCCGAGTCCTGCCCGACGAAGTCGGCGCCCAGCACGAACGCCTGCGCCAGCCCGTCGGGCTCGGCCTGCACCGTGTAGGAGATCGAGATCCCGAACTGGGAGCCGTCGCCGAGCAGGCGGTGGAACTGCTCCGCGTCGTGCGGGGTGGTGATGACCAGGACGTCCCGGATCCCCGCCAGCATGAGCGTGGAGAGCGGGTAGTAGATCATCGGCTTGTCGTAGACCGGCACCAGCTGCTTGCTGACGCCGAGCGTGATCGGGTGCAGTCGGGTGCCGGAGCCTCCGGCGAGGATGATGCCGCGCATGGGCACACAGTGTGGCGCATCCGCGACCCTCCGGCTGCCGGATGCGTGCCCCGGTGGCGGATCCGCTGGTGGCGCGGGTCGGGATGCCGGACGGGACGCGGGTGTGCGGTATCGTCCTACGCTGCCCGCGCGCCGGCGGCACCCCCTCGCGAACCAGGAACCCTGATGAAGGTCTTCGTCCAGATCCCGTGCCTCAACGAGGAGGAGACGCTGCCCGCGGTGCTGGCGACGATCCCCCGCGAGATCGAGGGGGTGGACGAGCTCGAGATCCTGGTCATCGACGACGGGTCGTCGGACCGGACCGTGGAGGTGGCACGGGAGCTGGGGGTGACCCACGTCGTGCGGCACTCGCGCAACATGGGTCTGGCCCGGTCGTTCCGGGACGGCGTCGACTACGCGCTCGCGCACGGCGCGGACATCGTGGTGAACACCGACGGCGACAACCAGTACCCGCAGGAGCGGATCGCCGACCTGGTGCGTCCGGTCATCGAGGGCGAGGCCGACATCGTGATCGCCGACCGCCAGACGGCGACGATCGCGCACTTCTCCCCGTTCAAGAAGCTCATGCAGCGGGTCGGCAGCTCGGTGGTGAACAAGGCGGCGGACACCCGGCTGCCGGACGCCGCGAGCGGGTTCCGCGCGTACTCGCGCTCGGCGCTGTTCCGGCTGAACGTGGTGACCGAGTTCTCCTACTGCATGGAGACGATCATCCAGGCGGGCCACAAGCGGCTGCGCATCGTGTCGGTCCCGGTGACGACCAACGCGAAGACCCGCGAGTCCCGGCTGTTCAAGAACATCTTCCACCACATGGCCAAGTCGGGTTCGGCCATCGTGCGCAGCTACCTGATGTTCAAGCCGTACGTCATCTTCGCGACGCTCGCGATCGTGTTCGGGCTGCTCGCCCTGTTCCCGATGGTGCGGTTCCTGGTGCTCTGGG
>DAMBCY010000021.1:0-19961 GCA_032056255.1 Cellulomonas sp.
CGCCGAGCGCGGCGCGGAGCGCCTGCCCGGCGGCGACCGCCACGGCGGGCGGCACGGCGCCGCCGCCGAGGTGGTCGACCCGCCACTCGACGAGGTCCGGCCCGGCGGCCAGCGCGGCCCCGGCCTGCGCGAGCAGCTCGTCGGTGGTGCTCGCGGTGAGCGGGACGACCACCTTGGGCCGGCCGGCGCCGAGGGTGGTGCCGCGGACGGTCACGGGCACCGTCGGGGTGCGGGTCATGGGGAATCCTCTCCTCGGGCGGTCGCGGTCGCGGCGACGCCCTGGTGCAGCATCATGCCGACTCGGGGGGTCGTCCCGCAGCCCACGCCGCCGGCCGGGCGGATCGGCGGCCCCGGAGCCGTGCTTGGTACGCTCCGGGCCGGACACGACCCCCGGAGGCCCGCCGCCGATGCCGCCCCACCCCACCCCGCAGCCCGCGCCACGGCGCGGTGCCCGGCCGCCGCTGCCCGCGCACGGGCCGCTCGCCGTCCTCTGCGGGCCGATGGGGTCGGGCAAGACCACCGTCGGTCGTGCGCTCGCCCGGCTCTGGTCGGTGGGCCTGCGTGACACCGACGCGGACGTCGAGGAGCGGGCCGGGGCCGGCATCCCGGAGATCTTCCGGACGCGGGGCGAGGACGTGTTCCGCCGGCTCGAGCACGAGGCGGTCGCCGCGGCGCTCGCCGAGCACCGGGGCGTGCTCGCGCTCGGTGGCGGCGCGGTGCTGCACGAGGACACCCGGACGGACCTCGCGGCCTACGCCGCGGGCGGGGGCGTCGTCGTGTTCCTCGACGTCGGCGTCGAGCACGCCGCCCTGCGCGTCGGGCTCGACGCGTCCCGCCCGCTGCTCCAGGGCGATCCCCGGCGGCGGTGGACCGAGATCATGGCCGAGCGGCGGCCCACGTACGAGTCCGTCGCCACCCTGCGGGTGGTCACGGACGGCCGGACCGCCCGGGAGGTCGCCCGTGAGATCGAGCGCCGGCTCCGGTCGTCCGGCGAGCCGTCGCGCACGACCTCCCCCGGAGGGCGACCGCGCGACTAGCGTGGGCGGATGGAGTTCCGTCGCATCCCCGGCCTGCCGCCCTACGTGTTCACCATCGTCGACACGCTCAAGGTCGAGGCGCGGCGCGCCGGCCGGGACGTCGTCGACCTCGGGTTCGGCAACCCCGACCTGCCGAGCCCGCAGGTCGCCGTCGAGAAGCTCGCCGAGGCCGCGCACAACACGCGCAACCACCGGTACTCGGCCTCGCGCGGCATCCCGAAGCTCCGTCAGGCGGTCGCCGACCACTACCTGCGCCGGTTCGGCGTGGCGCTCGACCCCGAGACGCAGGTCATCTCGACCATCGGGGCCAAGGAGGGCTTCAGCCACCTCATGTGGGTGCTGCTCCAGCCCGGCGACGCGGCGCTGGTGCCGACGCCGTCGTACCCGATCCACATCTGGGGCCCGTACCTCGCGGGGGCGGACGCCCGCCAGGTGCCGATCGGCGACGGCACCGACGGCGCCGGCTACGTGGACCGGGTCATGGAGGCGTGGGACCTGGGCTGGCCGAAGCCGCGGGTGATCGTGCTGTCGTTCCCGCACAACCCCACCACCACGACGGTCGAGCTGGCCGACCTGCAGCGGCTGGTCGACTGGGCGCGCGAGCGCGACGTGGTGCTGGTGCACGACCTCGCCTACGCCGACATGTGCTTCGACGGCTGGACGCCGCCGTCGATCATGCAGTGCACCGGTGCCACCGACGTCGCCGTCGAGCTGTACTCGATGACCAAGTCCTACTCGATGGCCGGCTGGCGGGTGGCGTTCCTCGTCGGGCGGTCCGACGTGGTGGGGGCGCTCGCCAAGCTGAAGTCGTACCTCGACTACGGGACGTTCCAGCCCATCCAGATCGCCGCGACGGTGACCCTGAACGAGGCGACCGAGTACCCGGCGGCGCTCTCGGCCGTCTACGAGAGCCGGCGCAACGCGCTCGTCGACGGGCTGAGCCGCATCGGCTGGGACATCCTGCGGCCGCGCGGCACGATGTTCGCCTGGGCGCGCATCCCCGAGCCGTACCGGGACCTGGGGTCGATCGCGTTCGCGGAGCTGCTGGTGCGGGACTGCGACGTCGCGGTGTCCCCGGGCGTCGGCTTCGGGCCGGGGGGCGACGGGCACGTGCGCTTCGCGCTGATCGAGAACGAGCAGCGGATCGGGCAGGCCGTCCGCGGGCTGCGCAAGGGGCTGACCCGGCTGGAGGGCTGAGCCGCGCCGGAGGGCCGGGCCGGGGTCGGCTCAGGGTCGTGATCGGGGGTGTCCCCGATGCCGCGCCGCAGGTCGCCCTGCCAGGCTCGGGGGACGCGGGGGACCCGCCCCGCGCCCGGCACCAGGAGGACGACGATGGCACGGCGGAGCACGACGGTGGCGGCGACGGCGCTCGGGGCGGTGCTGGCGCTCGGCCTGACCGGCTGCGTCACGGGGCCGGGCGGCGGTCCGTCCGAGATCCGCGACGTCGACGTCGACGACGTCTCGGCCGTGCGGCTCGCGACGTCGGGCGAGCTCGTCGTGCGCCGGGGGTCGACGCCGTCGCTCACGGTGACGGCGGGCGAGCGGACCCACGACCGGCTGGTGTCCGAGGTCCGGGACGGGGTCCTGGTGCTCGACGCGCGGGGCGGGATCCTCGGGTCGGTCGGCGACGTCCGCTACGAGCTGGTGGTCTCGGGCCTGGAGCAGCTGGTCGTGTCCAGCTCCGGTGACGTCGTGGGGGCCGACGTGACGGGCGACGACCTGCGGGTCCAGATCGAGGGCTCCGGGGAGGTCGACCTGGAGGGCGTCGACGCCGAGGACGTGCGGGTGCAGGTCGAGGGCTCCGGGAGCGTGGACCTCGCGGGGCGTTCGGGGTCCGTGACCGTGAGCATCGAGGGGTCGGGCGACGTGGACCTCGACGACCTGCGGGTGCAGGAGGCCGAGGTGCAGGTCGAGGGCTCCGGGGAGGTCGCGCTGGACGTGCGCCGGCAGCTCGCGGTCCGCATCGCCGGGTCCGGCTCGGTGACCTACACCGGGGACCCGGAGGTGCGGCAGGAGATCGACGGGTCGGGCTCGGTGCGGCGGGGCTGACCGGCGCGGGCGCTCAGAGCACGTCCGACCCGGCGACCACGCGCGCGCCCGGGACCGGGCCGGACGCCGTCAGCACCGAGTCCGCCACGCCCGCCGCCGTCATCGCCGCGGCGATCACCAGGGCGTGCTGCCGGCTGCGGGCCAGCGCGGCGACGGTCGGGCCGGAGCCGGAGACCACGACGCCGAGCGCCCCGGCGTCCTCGGCGACCGACAGGGTCTCGACCAGCCCCGGGGCGAGCTCGACGGCGGCGGCCTGCAGGTCGTTGTGCAGCTGCGCGCCGACCGCGGTCGCGTCGCCGGAGCGCAGCGCGTGCAGCAGGGCGACGTCCCCGTCCGGGTCCAGCCCGTCGTCACCGCCGGGGGGAGTGCCGGGCGACAGGGCGTCGAACTCCGCGTAGACCGCGGGCGTGGCGAGCCCGGAGTCCCGGACCCCGAAGGCCCAGTGGTACTCGCCCCGGCTCAGCGCGGCGGTCAGCAGGTCGCCGCGGCCGGAGCCGACGGCCGTCTGGCCCATCAGCAGGAACGGGACGTCGGAGCCGAGCTCGGCCGCGACCTCGTGCAGCTCCTCGCGGCTCAGCGCGGTGCCCCAGAACGCGTCGCACGCCAGCAGCGCCGCGGCGGCGTCCGCCGAGCCGCCGGCCATGCCCCCCGCGACCGGGACCCCCTTGTGCAGGTGCAGGTGCACGCCCTCGTCGATGCCGGTGCGCTCGGCCAGGGCCTGCGCGGCCCGCAGCGCGAGGTTGCTGCCGTCGGTGGGGACCAGGTCGGCCTGCGGGCCGGACACGGTCACGCGCAGGTCGTCCGCGGCGGACGCCACGACGTCCTCGTACAGCGAGACGGCCTGGAACACGGTGGCGAGCGGGTGGAACCCGTCCGGCCGGCGCGGCCCGACCCGCAGCGACAGGTTGACCTTGCCGGGCGCCCGCACGCGCACCTCACGCCCGGTCCGGGTGGCGAGGCGCAGCTGGGTCACGCCCCCACTGTGCCAGGTCCGCGCGTGTGCGTCGCGGCCGGCGCCCGGTCGCCGACGTCGAGGGATCCCGTCGAGGTCGAGGCACCCCGCACGGCGTGTCGCGGCAGGTCCTCGACCTCGCCGCCCGAGCGCCGCGCGGTCAGGGGCGCGCCGGGGCGAGGTGCTCCGCGATGCGGGCGAAGGCGTCGATCGTCAGGGCCTCGCCGCGGGCCCGGGGATCGACGCCCGCGGCCTCGATCGCCCGGACCGCCGGCTCCGTGCCGCCGGCCAGGGTCGCGAGCGCGGACCGCAGCATCTTGCGCCGCTGCGCGAACGCGGCGTCCACGACCGCGAACACCTGCTCGCGGGTGGCGGAGGTCGCCGGCGGGGTGCGCCGGTCCAGCCGCACGAGCGCGGAGTCCACGTTCGGTGCCGGCCAGAACACCGTGCGGCCGACGGTCGCGGTGCGCCGGGCGGACGCGTACCAGGCGGCCTTGGCGGACGGGACGCCGTAGGTGCGGCTGCCCGGCGGGGCGGCGAGCCGGTCGGCGACCTCGGCCTGGACCATCACCAGCACGCGCTCCAGCGTGGGGAACCGCTCGAGGAAGGTCAGCAGCACCGGGACGGAGACGTTGTACGGCAGGTTCGCGACCAGCGCCGTCGGTGCGCGGCCGGGCAGGTCGCGGACGTCGAGGGCGTCGCCGCGCACGACGGTCAGCGACGGGGCGGCGGGAGCGCCGGGGGTGGCGGCGCCGGGCTCGACGTCGGGCAGGTCCACGACGTCCACCGCAGCGCCGGGCACGTGCCGGCGCACGGTGTCCGGCAGCAGGGAGGCGAGCACCGGGTCGATCTCCACGGCCACGACGTCCGCCCCGGCCTCCAGCAGCCCGAGGGTCAGCGACCCCAGGCCGGGCCCGACCTCGACCACCCGCTCCCCGGCGACCACGTCCGCGCCGCGGACGATCTTGCGCACGGTGCCGCCGTCGAGCACGAAGTTCTGCCCGAGGGTCTTGGTCGGCCGGATGCCGGCGCGCCCGGCCAGGGAGCGGATCTCGGCGGGACCGAGCAACGGCCCCGCCGCGGGTGCGACGGGGCCGGTGCCGGAGGACATGCGGGCGAGCCTACCGGGCGGTGCCGGGGCTCCGGTGACTCAGGAGAACAGCCGTGACCCGCAGTGGGGCCACTGGCCGGCGCCGGAGCGGTTGTAGAGCGCCTGCGCGCGGGCGGTCTGCTCGTCGGCCGAGGCCTCGGAGGGCAGGCCCGCGCCGCCGACGGCCTGCCAGGTGGCGACCGAGAACTGGTACAGGCCGTAGTACGTGCCGCTCGCGGACACGATGGAGGCGTTGCCGCCCGACTCGCACGCGGCGAGCGCCGCCCAGTTCAGGCCGGCCGCGTCGCCGCCGCCGGCCGCGGGGGTGCTCGCGGCGGGGGCGGCTGTGCTCGGCGTGACCACGGGCTTCTTGGTCGTGCCGATGTTCGTCACCTGGTCCACGGGAGCCTGGGTGATGTTGTCGGACAGCGGCTCGCGGGCCGTCTCCGTGCCGTCGACCGTGGTGACGCGCTCGATGACGGTGCGCACGCCGGCGACGCCGGCCGTGGTCACCTTCGACTGCCCGATGTACAGCGACGGATCGTCCTGCTCGACGGCGTTGAACGGCACCTCGGACGTCGTGGTGACGTCCTGCACGACCACGCGGTTGACGACGACCGTCACGCGGCCGGCCCGCGCGTCCACGCTCACCCGGTCCAGCGCGGTCAGCTCGACGCCCAGGCGGTCCAGCGCCTCGGCCACGGTGGTGGCGCCGTCCGGGACGGTGAGCGTCTCGCCGTCGACCACGACGTCCGCCGGCCCGTCGAGCGTGAGCTCCAGCGACAGGTCGGGACGGCCGCCGGCCGTCGAGCGGGAGGCGACCAGGCGCACGTCGTCGCCGCGGGTGGCGAGCATCTCCAGCGCCTCGTCCGCGGTCAGCGCGGTCGTCCAGATCGTGGCCTGCTCGCCGTCCGCCTGCACGGTGACCTGGCGGGCGTGCCGCACGACGACGTCGACCCCCTCGCGGAGCGCGCCCTCGGGTGTCACGGTGTCCCGCGCGCCCAGCTCGAGCTGCTGCTCGGCGAGGAGGCCCTCGACGCTGCCGGAGAACGTGGAGACCGTGGTGGCGACGCCGTCGACGTCGAGCGTGACGGTCTTGTGCGCGTCCGCGACGGCGATGCCGCCGGTCGCCAGGACGACGACGGCGGTCGCGGCGCCGACGAGGCGGACGCGACCCCGGCGCGACCGGCGCTCGCGGACGGGCGGCTGACCGGGGGCCGTGGTCCCGCGGTCCGCGGTGTTGCGGACGATGCGGGTGCGCAGGACGGCCGGGAGGCGGCGGGCAGCGGCGGAGGTGGCGGCGAGGCGCGTGCGGGCGCGGCGGAGGGAGGAGGTCACGGGTGTCCAGACGACGACGGTCCCGGGCACGGGGGACGAGGTGCGCGGCCGGTCCGGCCCCGCCCGGCGGTGCTGCGCGTGGGTCGGCCCGAGGGCCGTGCGCGGCGGCGGCGGCACCTGGAGGGAGGTGCCGCACCCGACGGTCCCGGATCCCCGATCCGGCGGTCATGCTCCCGCACGTGTCGTGCGGGGTGGTCCGCGACCCGGGTATCCCGGGGACCCACGAGGGTCTGTCACGGACGACACGCGACCGTAACCCATTCGTGACCCTGTGCCAAGTGGGCCCTCAGGTCCCCGACCCGCCTCCCCACGTCCCCGTCCCCGGCGGGCGGACGGTGCGGCTCAGTACCAGCCCTTGCTCTGGAACGAGGACCAGGCGCCGCAGGGGGTCGAGTACCGGCCCGCGATGTAGTTCAGGCCCCAGGTGATCTGGGTGGCGGGGTTGGTGCGCCAGTCCGCGGCGACCGAGGCCATCTTCGAGCCCGGGAGGGCCTGCGGGATGCCGTAGGCGCCGGAGGAGGTGTTGGCCGCGTCGACGCGCCAGCCGCTCTCCCTGTCCCAGAGCTGGAGCAGGCAGGCGAACTCGTCGTCGCCCCACCCGCGGTCCGCGGCGAGCTGCTTGCCGATCTCCTGCGCGCTGCCCGGGGACACCGAGATGTCCACCCCGGCGGCGAGCTCCATCGTGCCGACCTTGACGACCTGGGTCACGGGCTCGACGGTCACCGCGGTGGCCACGACCTGCCGGTCCACGACCGCGCCGCCGACCGTGGAGGTCGTGTACGTCGTCGTCCGCACCCCGGCGCGGCCCTTGGTCTCGACCCGGCGCGTCCCCGTGACGAGCGTGGGGTCCTCGACCTCCTGCTCCTCGAACGGCACGGCCTCCTCGACCGTCTCGCCCGAGGTGGCGGCGCGCGTCACCAGGACCACCAGGCCGTCGGTCGCCGTGGCGTCGAGCGGCACCGACACCCGGTCGCCCTCGTTCAGCACCAGGCCGATCTCGCGCAGCGCGTCCCGGACCGTGCCGGCGCTCGTGACGCCGTCGATGACCTCCCCGTCGACGGCCAGGTGGATCGTCTTCTGGGTGGAGACGCGCAGCACGTCGCCGCGGGCCAGCGACGAGGACCGGGACGCCGACAGCAGCGTCTCGCTCTCGCGCAGCCCCAGGCCCTCGACGGCCTCGCCGACGGTCAGCGCCGTCGTCCACACCGTGCGGTCCTCGCCGTCCACCTGGACCTCGAGCTGCCGGCCGTGCCGGACGACGATCTGGGACCCGTCGCGCACCGGCTCGTCCAGCCCCGGCGCCACGAGGTCGTGCTCGCCGACGGTGATGTCGCCGGCCGCGAGCACCTGGCCGACCGAGCGGCCGAACGCGCTGACCTCGACCGGGGCGCCGTCGACCTCGACCGTGACCGTCTTGTGCAGGCCCGCGAACGCGGTCGTGGCGCCGGCCACCAGCAGCAGCGCGGCGCCCTGCGCGCCGAGCCGGAGCAGGCGCGTGCGCCGCGAGCCGCGGACCCGGACCGGGCCGGTCGCTGCGACGGGCGCGGGCAGCGGGTGCGGTGCGGGCACGGACTCGTCGGGCGCAGGCACGCGGGGGCTCCAGCGGGATCGGGGCGGCGGGAGGGAGGGACTCACGCCGGGACAACCCCCCGACCGTAACCGATTCGTGACCGGGATCGGAAGGCGCAGAGGTCCCGATCGCCCGATCAGCGGCGGCTGCTCCCGCGACCGGCCGGGCGGTCTACCAGGTGCCGTAGACCCGCTCCGCGGTGGCGGACAGCGCCGCGCACGTCGCGGCCAGGCCGAGACCGCGCTCCTCGGCGAGGCGCCGGACGGTGTGTGGCACCAGGTAGGGCGCGTTCGGGCGCCCGCGCAGCGGGTGCGGCGTGAGGTACGGCGCGTCGGTCTCGACCAGCAGCAGGTCGAGGGGCAGCACGCGCAGGGCGGCACGCAGGTCGTCGTTCGCCGGGTACGTCACCGGGCCCGCGAAGGAGCAGAACCAGCCCTCGCGGGCGCAGACCTCGGCGAGCGCCGGCCCGCCCGAGAAGCAGTGGAACACCGTCCGCTCGGGGGCGCCGTCGTGGAGCAGCACGTCGACGACCTCGTCGTGCGCGTCGCGGTCGTGGATCTGCAGCGCCAGGCCGAGCTCCCTCGCCAGCGCGACGTGCGCCCGGAACGCCTCCCGCTGCACGGCGCGCCCGCGGGGCCCGGCGCGGAAGAAGTCGAGCCCGGTCTCGCCGATCGCGCGGACGCGGTCGTTCCGGCGCGCCACCTCGGCGACCCGGGCGAGCGCGTCGTCCAGGCCGAGGTCGTGCCGGAGCCGCGGGTCGGGCTCCAGCCCGTCGGGGGCGACCTCGTGCACCCCCGCGTGCAGGACGGCCTCGTTGGGGTGGATCGCGACGGCGCCGAGCAGGGCGCGGCGGCCGGGGCGCAGGGCGACGGGCACCGTGCCCGGCGTGGCGGTGCCGCCCGCGTCGACGGCCAGCACCGCGTCGGTCCAGGCCACCGCGTCGAGGTCGCAGCCGACCTGGACCATCCGGGTCACGCCGACGGCCGCGGCCCGGTCGAGGTGGTCGTCCAGCGTCCGGGGCGGCGGCGGGGCGGCCGGGTCGCCCGGGCCCTCCGGCACCGGCGCCGGCACCGTGAACCCGAGCACCGACTCCAGGTGGGTGTGGTCGTCGACCACGGGCACCGGGAGCGGGTCCGGAAGCCCCGGCCAGCCCCGCTCCCGGTCCCTGCGCGAGCGGGCCACTCAGCCCTGCCGCAGCCGGTCGAGCTCCTCCTCGACGATCGCGTCGTCGAGCTTGGTGAACACCGGCTCCGGCTTCGGGACCGGTGTGCCCGGCACCACGGCGACGGGCTGCCACGCGGGCAGGGTCTCGCCGCGGCGGTAGTCGCCCGTGATGACCGGGTAGTGCCGGGAGGCGTCGTCGAGGTCGGCGACCTCGTCGATCCGGGGGAGCGGGGACACGGTGCCGGTGCCGCCGAACGCCTCGTGCACCTTCTGGGCCGAGAACGGCAGGAACGGCGACAGCAGGGTGTTGCAGTCGCTGACCGCCTGGGCCGCGGTGTGCAGGACGGTCCCGAGGCGCTCGGGGTCGTTCTTCAGCTTCCACGGCTCGGTCTCCGACAGGTACCGGTTCGCCTCCTGCACCACCCGCATCGCCTCGCCGACGGCCGCACGGTTGCGGTGCGTGCCGATGAGCTCGCCGACGGTGCCGAACGCGGACGTGGTGGTCGCGAGCAGCGCCTCGTCCACCCCGGTGCGCGGGCCCGGCGCCGGGATCGCACCCACGTTCTTGTGGATCATGCTCGCGGTGCGGTTGACCAGGTTGCCCCAGCCGGCGACGAGCTCGTCGTTGGTGCGGCGCACGAAGTCGGTCCAGGTGAAGTCCGCGTCCTGCGACTCCGGGCCCGCCGAGGTGATGAAGTACCGCAGCGCGTCCGGCTGGTACCGGCTGAGCATGTCGCGGACGTAGATGACCACCCCGCGCGAGGACGAGAACTGCTTGCCCTCCATCGTGAGGAACTCGGACGACACGACCTCGGTCGGCAGGTTCAGCCGCCCGTAGGGGCCGGGCTCGCCGCCCCTCGCCCCGCTGCCGGCGTAGCCGAGCAGCTCGGCCGGCCAGATCTGCGAGTGGAACGTGATGTTGTCCTTGCCCATGAAGTAGTACGACATGGTCTCGGGGTCGTTCCAGTACGCCTGCCAGGCGTCCGGGTCGCCGGTGCGGCGGGCCCACTCGATCGACGCGGACAGGTACCCGATCACGGCGTCGAACCACACGTACAGTCGCTTGGCGGAGTTCTCCTCCCAGCCGGGCAGCGGGATCGGGATGCCCCAGTCGATGTCGCGGGTCATCGCGCGCGGGCGCACGTCGTCCAGCAGGTTCAGCGAGAACTTCAGGACGTTCGGCCGCCAGGCGGTCCGGGTGCGCAGCCAGTCGCCGAGGGCGTCGACGAACGCCGGCAGGTCCAGGAAGAAGTGGTTCGACTCGACGAACTCCGGCGTCTCGCCGTTGATCCGGCTGCGCGGGTTCTTCAGGTCGATCGCGTCGAGCTGGTTGCCGCAGTTGTCGCACTGGTCGCCGCGCGCGCCGTCGTACCCGCAGATCGGGCAGGTGCCCTCGATGTAGCGGTCGGGCAGCGTGCGGCCGGTCGACGGGCTGATCGCGTTCATGGTCGTCTGCTCGACCATGTACCCGTTCTTGTGGACCGTGCGGAACATCTCCTGCACCACCGCGTAGTGGTTGCGGGTCGTGGTCCGGGTGAACAGGTCGTAGGACAGGCCGAGGTTCGTCAGGTCCTCGACGATCACGCGGTTGTACCGGTCGGCGAGCTCCTGGGGGCTGACGCCCTCCTGCTCGGCCTGCACGAGGATCGGCGTGCCGTGCTCGTCGGTGCCGGAGACCATGAGGACGTCGTGGCCCGCCATGCGCATGTAGCGGCTGAACACGTCGGAGGGAACGCCGAAGCCGGCGACATGACCGATGTGGCGCGGGCCGTTGGCGTAGGGCCAGGCGACAGCGCTGAGGATGCGGGACATGCGTCGATCCTAGTGAGCGACGCCGACCTGCTCGTGCACCGTCCGGCGCGCGGCCTGCTCTCAGCCGAGCTGCGCCTGCCGCGCTCGGACGGACTCGGCGATCCCGCGGACGACGCGGAGCGACGCCAGCAGCGACCGGCTGGCCGGCCTGAGGTAGCGGGACATCGCGCCCATGCTGCGGGCCACGTGCTCGAACTCCTCGTCGCCCGGGATCGTGAGGGTCCGAGCCGTGCCGTCCAGGGTCTCGGCGAGCTGGGTGCGCACCTCGGGGGGCATCGCGGCGGCGGCGGCCACGATGCCGCGGACCGCGACGTCGACCTCGGCCCAGCGGGTGGAGAGGCGCTCGGTCGCGGCGTCCAGCTCGGCCAGCGACGGCCGGAGGTCGGCGGCGACCCCCGCCAGGGCTGCGGCCACGCGTTGCGGCGGGACGTCGGAGGGTAGCTGGGTGAACCTGACGCTGACCGCACCCACGGCGGCCTTGAACTCCTCGCCGTCCGCGGACAGCTGCTGCATCGCGTCGTCGAGATCGGCGACGAGGTCGGAGGCCCCGGGGCCGTCCTCCGGCTCGACGACCTCGGTGGCCGGTCGCGCCGCGTCGGCTCCCGCGGATCGGCGGGCACGGGCGTCGACGGTCGCCTTCAACCGGGCAGCAACCTGCTCGACGAGCTCCTCGTACGCCGGTGAGCCGCGTTCGAGGCGGCGCACCGGCGTCACGTCGAGCTGCTGGCCGGCGTAGAGCAGCCGGCGCACGGGGTCGTTCTCGGCGACGACGTCGGTCCCCGAGATGTCCACCCAGACCAGCGGGAGGAGCAGGCCGGGGTCGCGGGTGCCCTCCGCGGCGGCGCCGAAGTCCACGACTTCGCGACGACACGCCTCGCTCGTCAGGTAGCGCGGCGTGACCACGGCGAGCAGGAACGTCGCGGCTCCGAGCTCCTCGCCCAGGCGCTGCTGCCAGTTCTCGCCCCGGGCGATGTCCTCGCGGTCGACGAAGAGCGTCACCGGGTGCCCGTACAGCAGCTCGTACGTCTCGGTGAGGTCGCGCGCGAACTGCGTGATGCGGCCGCGCTGGGCGTCGTCATCCCTCCGGACGTAGCTCAGGAACACCGAGGCGTCGGCATCCGGCGTCGGCGTCGTCACGATGACCTCCTGCAGCGGAGCGCGCGGGCCGGCCGCGGGCGACGGGGTGGTGAACGCCGACGGGTCCGACAGGACCGAGTAGGGCAGTGCCCACACGTTCTCGGCGAGCTGCCGCACGGTGTCGCCGCGGTAGATGACGAACGCCCGGTGGACCTCGCGCGACCGCGACAGCGCCCGGACTCCGCTCAGGTCGTGCTGGTTGACCGATGCGGCGGCCTTGACCTCGACCGCCACGCATCGGTCGGCCTCGTCCAGCAGGACGAGGTCGACCTCGGGGCTCGTCGAGCTCGCCTGGCGCCAGTAGAACGGACGGGTGCGCAGCGTCGCCCACTCGCTCGCGGCGAGCAGCTCCGTCACGACGTGGCTCTCGAGCAGCATGCCCAGGTGCTCGCGGGACGCGAGCAGGTCCACGCCGCAGCGTTCGAGCGCGCCCACCGCGAAGGACGAGTCCACCGGGTGGACCTTGGAGCGTGCGAAGGTCTGGCGCCGTGGCTCGGTCGCGAGATTGGGCAGCCACCGGATGAGGAAGAGGCGGCTGAAGACGTCGACGTAGCGCTCGACCGTCCGCTTGTCGATCTCGATCTCGCGCCCCAGGCGCGCGGCGTTCAGGATGCCGCCGGGGGTCCGGAGGAGTGCGTCGAGCGCCGTTCGCGCCTTCGTGACGTTGAACTCGAGGTCGGGCGCGATGTCGTCGGAGAGCAACGCCGTGAGGTCCGCGCTCAACCGGTCACGCAGCTGCGACGTCGTGAGCGGGGCGGACGGGTACACGTAGGCGGGGAACCCCCCGGTGCGGAGGTCTCCGAGCAGGGCCGCGTCCGAGACCTGGTCCGTCCGTCCGGGAACGGGCTCGGCATCGAACAGGAGGTCGACGAGGGAGCCCAGCCGACCCGCGATCTCCCACCGGGTGAGTGGGTGCATGGTGAAGCGCGCCGCACGACGAGTCAGGGGATCGGCGCCGCCGAGACCGGCGCGACCGAGCGACGCGGATCCGGTGAGCACGAGCCGGGCCCCCGCGCCCACCGAGTCGACGTGCTCCTTGACCGCGAGGGGGAGCTCCGGAAGGAGCTGTGCCTCGTCGATCACGGCCGGCATGCGCAGCGTGCGCAACCACCGCGCCGGGTCGTCGTTCGCGACGGCGAGCGTGCGAGGGTCGGCGAGCGAGGCGTAGTCATAGCCCTGGAGCTGGCGGCGCGCCATCGTGGTCTTGCCCACCGCGCGGGCGCCCTCGACGATGATCACGGGCGTGCCGCGCACGGCGTCGAGCCGAGCGGCGAGCGCGCGGCGCTGGATCGGAGGCACGGAAAAATAGTACATCCATGCGCGGAAAATTAGCGCATTGGGCGTCCTGTGTGCGCGGGCTCAGGTCGGGCGGGGTCGGACTCCCGGGCGGCGGCGTGCGCGGTGACCACCCGGTGCCGCAGGAAGAACCACGCCACCCCCAGCACCCCGAACCAGACCGGCATCACCAGCAGCGCGACCCGGGTCTCGGGATCGAGCGCGAGCACCACGACGACCCCCGCGAAGAACGCCAGCACCACCCAGCACATGACCCGCCCGCCCGGCATCCGGAACGTCGACGCGGCGTGCAGCCCGGGGGACCGGCGGCGGTACACCAGGTAGGAGGCGAGGATCACGGTCCACACGACGATGAACAGCAGCGTCGCGACCGTCGTCACCAGCGTGAACGCCTCGATGACGCTGCGGCCCGCGTAGAGCAGGGCGACGCCGGGCAGCAGGCACGCGCAGGAGAACAGCAGCCCGCGGGCGGGGACGTGCCGCCGGGACAGCCGCCCGAACCGCGCGGGTGCCTCGTGGTCCTCGGCCAGGCCGTACAGCATCCGGGAGGTCGAGAAGATGCCGCTGTTCGCCGACGACGCGGCGGAGGTCAGCACCACCAGGTTGATGATCCCGGCCGCGGCGGGCAGCCCGGCGAGCGCGAACATCGCGACGAACGGGCTCTCCGCCGGGTCGATGGTGCGCCACGGGGTGACGGCCATGATGACGACGAGGGCGCCCAGGTAGAACAGCAGGACGCGCACGGGGATGGCGTTGATGGCCCGCGGCAGGGTGCGTGCGGGGTCGCGGGTCTCGGCGGCGGTGGTGCCGACCAGCTCGATGCCGACGAACGCGAAGATCGCGATCTGGAAACCCGCGAGGAACCCGGTGAGGCCGTGCGGGAAGAACCCGCCGTCGTCCCAGAGGTGCTGCAGCGAGGCGGTCACGCCGCCGGCGCCGCGGAACCCCGAGGCGATCATCACGACACCCACCGCCACCAGGGCGACGATCGCGACGATCTTGACGATCGCGAACCAGAACTCCAGCTCGCCGAACAGCCGCACCGCCACCAGGTTCAGGGCGAGCAGCAGCAGCACCAGGCCCAGCGCGGGCAGCCACCGGGGCAGGTCGGGCGCCCAGAACGCCACGTAGCCCGACACGGCGACCACGTCGGCGATTCCCGTGACGATCCAGCAGAACCAGTACGTCCACCCGGTGAGGAAGCCCGCCCACGGGCCGAGGACGTCGGCGGCCATGTCCCGGAAGGACTTGTAGCGCAGGTTCGACAGCAGCATCTCGCCCATGGCGCGCATGACGAAGAAGAGCATGAAGCCGATCACCGCGTAGACCAGCAGCACCGAGGGGCCGGCGAGCGAGATCGTGCGCCCGGAGCCGAGGAACAGGCCCGTGCCGATCGCGCCGCCGATGGCGATGAGCTGGATGTGCCGGTTGCTCAGGCCGCGCTGGAGGTGGTCCTCCGCGGGCTCGGGCGCGGTCCGGCTGCTGCTGGTGGTGTCGGCGGTGTCGGGCACGGGCGGGAGCCTAGGGGGCCGCGCGGGACGGCTGCCCGGGCGTCTCAGCCCGTCCGCGGCGCGTGCGCGGGACGAGCGGTTCGCGGCGCGGACCGCTCGGGTCGCGGTCCGGCGGTGCGCCGTTACGCTCGGGTCCATGCCGGGGGCGCGCAGGGCCTGGGGCGACCGCGCCGTCGCGGTGCTCTGGCCCGACGCCGTCCGGGGCACGCAGCGGCAGCGGCGGGAGCGGCGCCGGAGCGCGATCGTCCTCGGGCAGCTGCCGTTCCTCGGGGTCCTGGTCGTCGTGCTGGGCATCTTCGTCCTCGCCGAGCCGCAGGTCTTCGAGCACCCGCTGTTCCGCGCCGGCATCGCCCTGGCCGTGGCCTCCGTGGCGATCGCGCTGCTGGTGCCGTGGCAACGTCTCGACCACGTCGCCGGGGTGGCCGTCCCGGTGCTGCAGCTGGTCGCGGTGGTGCTCGTCCAGCAGAGCGGCGTCGAGCTGGTCGTGCTGGCGGTGTTCCCGGTGCTGTGGCTCGCCGGCAGCTTCGGCCGGCCCGGCCTGGTGCTGGCCGTGCTCGGCAGCCTGCTGTCGGGGGTGGACGCCGACCTCATGACCGCGCAGGAGGTCCGGCTGAGCGAGGCGTCCTCGACGCTGCTCCGACCGGTGACGCTCACCGCCGTCGCGCTGACCGTGTCCCTGCTCGCGCACCGGATCGCCGTCCAGCGGACCCGCATCCTCGAGCAGCAGGCGGCCACGGCGGCGGCGCTGGCGGAGTCCGGGGTGCAGCGCCGGCTCCTGGACCAGGTGCTCGACACCATCGACGCGGCCGTGGTCGTCGTCGCCCCGGACGCCACGATCGTGCTGCGCAACCGGGCGCACCGGTCCCTGGTGCCGGAGGTTGCGGGTCCGGGTCAGCCCGCCGCGACCATCGCGGGCCTCGGCGGCTTCGCGGCGGACGGGGTCACGCCGCTGAGCCCGGAGCGCGCACCGCTGCTGCGGGCGGCGCGCGGCGAGCGGATCGAGGGCGAGCTGACCTGGTGGGGTCCGCCCGACGGCCGCCGGCGGGCGATGCGGGTGTTCGCCGCCCCGCTGCGCGCGGACGACGGGACGCTGCTCCAGGGCGTGCTGGCCTACCACGACGTGACGGACGAGATGGCGGCGCTGGCGCAGCGCGACGAGTTCGTCTCCGCGGTCTCGCACGAGCTGCGCACGCCGCTGAGCGCGATCCTCGGCCACCTGGAGCTGGCCGTGGACGACCCCGCGACGTCGACGACGACGCGGCGGCACGTGGACATCGCCGTGCGCAACGCCGAGCGGCTGCTGGCGATGATCGACGACCTGCTCACGGCCGGGGACGTCCTGCGGCGCGGGCTCGCGCTCCGGCCCCAGGAGACCGACCTGCACGAGCTGGTGCGGGTGTGCCTGGAGAGCCAGCAGGCGGTCGCGGAGAAGGCGGGCGTGACCCTCGAGAGCACGCTGCGGGGCGTCGAGCCCGTCCTCGCGGACCCGCCGCGGCTGCGCCAGGTGCTCGACAACCTGGTCTCCAACGCGGTCAAGTACTCCCGGCGCGGGGGGACCGTGCGCGTCGGCGCCGGTGACGGCCCGGCCGGGACGGTGGTCCTCACCGTCGCCGACGACGGCCCGGGGATCTCGGAGTCCGACCTGCCGCACGTGTTCGACCGGTTCTACCGCACGCCGACCGCACGGGCCGGCAGGGTGGCGGGCACCGGGCTCGGGCTGCACATCGTGCGGCAGCTGGTCGAGGCGCACGGGGGCACGGTGCGGCTCGACAGCGAGCCGGGACACGGGACCGTGGCGACCGTGGAGCTGCCCAGGACGTCCGGCCGGGCGGCCTAGGGGCGTCCCGTGCGCCCTCAGCCCTCGACGGTCTCCGCGAGCGCCAGCCAGCGCTCCTCGACCTCGGCGACCTCGGACTCCAGCGCGGCCTTGTCCGTGCCGAGCGTGGTGAGCCCGCCGTAGTCCGCGGGGTCGTGCTCGGCCATCTTCTTCTCCAGCGCCTCGATCTGCCCGGACAGCCTGGAGATCCGCCGCTCCAGGGCGCCGAGCTCCTTCTTCGCGGCGCGCAGCCCGGCACCGTCCAGCCCGCCGCCGGAGGTCTCGCCGCCCACGGCGCCCGTGGCCTCCGTCGGCGACCCCGTCGAGACGTCCCCGGCGGCCGCGCGCGTGGCGGTGAGCAGCCGCAGGTACTCGTCGACCCCGCCGGGCACGTGCCGCAGCCGCCCGTCCAGGATCGCGTACTGCTGGTCGGTGACGCGCTCCAGCAGGTACCGGTCGTGCGAGACGACCAGCAGGGTGCCGGGCCAGGTGTCGAGCAGGTCCTCCATGGCGGCGAGCATGTCCGTGTCGAGGTCGTTCGACGGCTCGTCCAGCACCAGCACGTTCGGCTCGTCGAGCAGGATCAGCAGCAGCTGGAGCCGGCGGCGCTGCCCGCCCGACAGGTCCTTGACGGGAGTCTGGAGCTGGACGGCCGTGAAGCCGAGCCGCTCGAGCAGCTGCCCCGGGGACATCTCCTTGCCGCCGGCGACGTAGGTGGTGCGGTAGCGGGCGACGACGTCGGCGACCCGGTCGTCGGCGATCTCGACGAGCTCCGCCAGCTCCTGGGTGAGCGTGGCGACCCGGATCGTCTTCCCGCGCTTGACCCGGCCGGACGTGGCGGTGACGGCACCCGTGACCAGGCCGAGCAGCGTGGACTTCCCGGCGCCGTTCGTGCCGAGGATGCCGGTGCGCTCCCCGGGGCCGATCAGCCACGTCACGCGGTGCAGCACCTCGTGCTCGCCGTAGGAGACGGAGACGTCCTCGATGTCGACGACGTCCTTGCCGAGCCGGGCGGTCGCCATGCGGGAGAGCTCGACGCCGTCGCGCACGGGCGGCTCGTCGGCGATCAGCGCGTTCGCGGCGTCGATGCGGAACTTCGGCTTCGACGTCCGCGCGGGGGCGCCGCGGCGCAGCCAGGCGAGCTCCTTGCGCAGGAGGTTCTGCCGCTTGGCCTCGGTCGCGGCGGCCATCCGGTCCCGCTCGACCCGCTGCAGCACGTACGCGGCGTACCCGCCCTCGAACGGCTCGACGATGCCGTCGTGCACCTCCCAGGTGGCGGTGCAGACCTCGTCGAGGAACCACCGGTCGTGGGTGACGACCAGCAGCCCGCCGGCGTTCGCGGACCAGCGCCGCTTGAGGTGCCGGGCCAGCCAGGTCACGGCCTCGACGTCGAGGTGGTTCGTCGGCTCGTCGAGCATGAGCACGTCGTCGTCGCCCGCGAGCAGCGCGGCCAGCGCGACGCGGCGCCGCTGCCCGCCGGACAGGGCGCCGACGCGCTGGTCCCACGGCAGGTCGCCGACCAGGCCGGCGACGACGTCGCGGATGCGCGCGTCGCCCGCCCACTCGTGCTCGGCGCGGTCGCCCACCACCGCCGCGCCGACGGTGAGCGCCGGGTCGAGCGTGTCGGTCTGGTCCAGCACGCCGATCCGCACCCCGCCGCGGACGGTCACCCGGCCGGAGTCCGGGGTCAGCCGTCCCGCCAGGAGCGCGAGCAGCGAGGACTTGCCGTCGCCGTTGCGCCCGACGACGCCCACCCGGTCGCCCTCGTCGATCCCCACCGTCACCGAGCCGAAGACGTCCTTGGTGGGGAAGGTGAGGTGCAGCGCTTCGCCGCCGAGCAGGTGGGCCATTCCGCCAAGGGTAGGTGCTGGGACGCGCCGTCCGTGCCGGGCGCCGCCGGGGCCCCGTGCCGGGGTCCGGGGCCCGCGTCCCCGCTACGGTGGCCGCGTGCCCACCTCTGCCGCCGCGCCCGACGGCGACCCCGACGCCCCCGGCTGGACCCGGCCGCCGATCACGCGCGAGCAGGCGCGCGGCGACCTGCTGCTCGCCGTCGGCCTGCTGGTCGGCGGCGTCCTGAGCCTGGCCCTGATGCAGACCGTCGGGATGTACGACGACCCGGCGCCGGGCTGGCTGTCCGTGCTGTGCCTCGCGGGGGTGACGCTGCCGCTGGCGGCCCGGCGGCGCGTGCCGTGGCTGGTGGCCGTGGTGGTCGCCGGGGTGTTCGTCGTGATCGGCACGGTGCAGGTGTCCGAGTCGCTGTTCGCGAACATCGCCCTGTTCATGGCGCTGTACTCGCTCGGGGCCTGGGACTCCCGCCGGGGGCGGGCGACCTGGGTCCGCGCCGGGATCATCGTCGGGATGTTCGTCTGGCTGCTGGTCGCGATGTTCCAGGCGGTCACGGACCCGGACGCGGTGCCGGGCCTGTCGCGCGCCGGGGCGTTCTCCCCGCTGGTCGCCTACCTGCTGGTGCAGCTCCTGACGAACGTCCTGTACTTCGCGGGGGCGTACTGGTTCGGCGACCACGCGTGGGCGGCGGCGCGGGAGCGGGCCCGGACGGCCTGGCGCGGGCGGCAGCTCGTCGGGGAGCGGCGCCGGGTCGAGGAGCAGGCGGTCGCCCTGGAGCGGCTGCGCCTGGCGCGCGAGCTGCACGACGCGGTCGCGCACCACGTCTCGATGATGGGCGTGCAGGCGGCGGCGGCGCGCACCGTGCTGGGGGCCGACCCCGGGCGGGCGGCCGCCGCGCTGGAGCAGGTCGAGGACTCCGCGCGCGAGGCGGTCGAGGAGCTGCACGGGCTGCTGACGACCCTGCGGGACACCCCGGCGCCCGAGGCGGGCGCGGCGGTCGGCTCGCTGACCGTCGAGCGGCTGCCCGACCTGGTGCAGCAGGCGGCCGACGCCGGGCTCGCGGCGCGGTTCCAGGTGGTCGGCGAGGCCGTGCGGGTGCCGCCGCTGATCTCGCTGAACCTGTACCGGATCTGCCAGGAGGCGCTGACCAACGTGCGCAAGCACGCGGGCGACGGGGCGCGGGTGGACGTGCGGCTGCGGTACGACGCGGGGGCCGTCGAGCTGGAGGTCGCCGACGACGGGACGGGTGGCCGGCGCGCGGCCCGGGCGCTGCGCGACGAGGCGGGGCGTGCGGGCGGCCTCGGGCTGGTCGGCATGCGGGAGCGGGTGGCCGCCGACGGCGGC
>DAMBCY010000022.1:0-19342 GCA_032056255.1 Cellulomonas sp.
GAGGCAAGCCTAACCTACGCGGCTGCCTCCCCGATCGTCCGCCCCGGCGGCCCGCCCGGGGACCCGCTCAGAGCGCGAGCGCCGACCCGGTCAGCCGCTCGTACGCCTCGAGGTACCGGTCCCGCGTCCGGGCCACGACCTCCGCGGGCAGCGCGGGCGGCGGGGTGTCGGCGTCCCGGTCCCACCCGGACGCCTCGGAGGCGAGCCAGTCGCGCACGAACTGCTTGTCGAAGCTCGGCTGCGCCCGCCCCGGCACCCAGGCGTCCGCCGGCCAGAACCGGGAGGAGTCCGGGGTCAGCACCTCGTCGCCGAGGGTGACCTCACCCGTCGTGACGTCCAGCCCGAACTCGAGCTTGGTGTCGGCGAGGATCACGCCCCGCTCGCGCGCGATGCCCTCCGCCCGCGCGTACACGGCCAGCGTGAGGTCCCGCAGCTGCTCCGCCCGCTCGCGGCCCAGCCGCTCCGCGACCACGTCCAGGCTGACGTTCTCGTCGTGCTCGCCCAGCTCGGCCTTGGTGGCCGGCGTGAAGACCGGCTCCGGCAGCCGCGACCCGTCGACGAGCCCCTCCGGCAGCGGGATGCCCGTCACGGCCCCGCCCGCCCGGTACTCGGCCAGACCGGAGCCGGTGAGGTAGCCGCGCGCCACGCACTCCACCGGGAACATGTCGAGCCGGCGGCACACCATCGCGCGCCCGAGCACGGCCTCCGGCACGTCCGGTGCCTCGGCGCTCGCGACGTGGTTCGGCACCAGGTCGGCGAGCTGGCCGAACCACCACAGGCTGAGCTGCGTCAGCACCACGCCCTTGCCCGGGATGCCGGGGGCCAGCACGTGGTCGAAGGCGCTCACCCGGTCGCTGGCGACCACCAGCACCACGTCGCCGTGCCGCTCGGCCACCGCGGCGCCCGTCTCCTGCGTGGTGTCCGGGACGTACAGGTCGCGGACCTTGCCCGAGTAGGTGTGCGTCCAGCCGGGCAGGGTGGGTGCGGTCATGGAGGCCATCCTGCCGCAGGGCCGCGCGCCTACGCCTGCCCGGCCGCCGTCCGGGCGATGTCCGACCGGTGGTGCGAGCCCGCCAGGCCGATCCGCTCGACCCCGGCGTACGCCGCCGTCCGGGCCGCCGCGAGGTCCGGGCCCGTGCCGACGACGGACAGCACCCGGCCGCCGGCGGACACCACCGCGCCGCCACCGGCACCGCCGGCGCCCTCCGCGGTCCCGGCGTGCAGCACGTGCACGTCCGGCAGCGCGTCCGCGGCGTCCAGACCGGTGATCACGTCGCCCGTGCGGGGCTGCTCGGGGTAGCCCTCCGACGCCACGACGACGGTCACGGCCGCGTCGTCCCGCCACTCGAGCGGGGGCAGCTCCGCCAGCCGGCCGGTCGCCGAGGCGAGCAGCACCCCCGCGAGCGGGGTCGCGAGCCGGGCCAGGACGACCTGGGTCTCCGGGTCGCCGAACCGCGCGTTGAACTCCACCACGCGGGTGCCGCGGCTGGTCAGCGCGAGCCCGCAGTAGAGCACGCCGGCGAACGGCGTCCCGCGCCGCGCCATCTCGTCCACGGTGGGCTGGGCGACCCGGGCGACGACCTCGGCCACCAGCCCCTCGGGCGCCCAGGGCAGCGGCGAGTACGCGCCCATGCCGCCGGTGTTCGGGCCGGTGTCGGCGTCGCCGACCCGCTTGAAGTCCTGCGCGGGGACCAGCGGCACCACGTGCGCGCCGTCGGACAGCACGAACAGCGAGACCTCCGGGCCGTCCAGGTAGTCCTCGACGACGACGCGGCCGTCCGGCTTGGCCAGGCAGGCCAGCGCGTGCGCCAGCGCGACCGACCGGTCCTCGGTGACGACGACGCCCTTGCCCGCCGCGAGCCCGTCGTCCTTGACCACGTACGGCGCGCCGAAGGTGTCCAGCGCGGCGGCGGCCCGCTCCGGGTCGGTGACGACGACCGGGTCGGCGGTCGGCACGCCCGCGGCGGCCATGACCTCCTTCGCGAACGCCTTCGAGCCCTCGAGCCGGGCGGCCGCGGCGCTCGGGCCGAACACCGGGATGCCGGCGTCCCGCACCGCGTCCGCGACCCCGGCCACCAGCGGCGCCTCGGGCCCGACGACGACGAGGCCGGCGCCGAGGGACGTCGCCAGCGCGGCGACGGCGGCCCCGTCCAGCGGGTCGACGGCGTGCCGGGTCGCCAGCGTGCCGATGCCCGGGTTGCCGGGCGCGGCGTGCAGCCCGGTGACGGCCGGGTCCTGGGACAGGGCGAGGACGAGGGCGTGCTCGCGGGCACCGGTCCCGACGACGAGGATCTTCACGGGGCGACCCTACCGACCGGCCCCGCAGGCGCCCCGACCCGGCCCGAACCCTGGGACGGCGCGGCCCCGCACCGGGTCGGCGGCCGCACCGCGCCTCAGCCCAGCAGGTCGTGGATCGTGACCGTCGCCTCGCGGCCCGGGCCGACGCCCACCGCGGAGATCCGGGTCCCGCTGATCTCCTCGAGGTGCGTGAGGTAGCGCCGGGCGTTGACGGGGAGGTCGTCGAGATCGCGCGCCTGGGAGATGTCCTCGGTCCACCCGTCCAGGTACTCGTAGACCGGCGTCGCGTGGTGGTAGTCGCTCTGGTCGTCCGGCATCTCGTCGAACCGGCGGCCGTCCACGTCGTACGCCACGGCGACCGGGATCGTGTCCCGGCCGGTGAGCACGTCGAGCTTCGTCACCACGAGGTCCGTCAGCCCGTTGACCCGGCTGGAGTACCGCGCGACGACGGCGTCGTACCAGCCGGTCCGCCGCGGGCGGCCGGTCGTGGTGCCGAACTCGCCGCCGGTCCGCCGCAGCCACTCCCCGTCCTCGTCGAACAGCTCCGTGGGGTACGGGCCCTCGCCCACCCGGGTCGTGTACGCCTTCGCGACACCGACCACGCGGTCGATGCGCGTCGGGCCGATGCCGGAGCCGGTGCACGCACCGCCCGCGGTCGCCGACGACGAGGTGACGAACGGGTAGGTGCCGTGGTCGATGTCGAGCATCGTCGCCTGGCCGGCCTCGAACACGAGGGTCCTGCCCGCGTCGAGCGCCTGGTTCAGCACCAGCGGGGTGTCCGCGACGTACGGGCGCAGCCGCTCGGCGTACCGCAGCAGGTCCTCGACGGTCTCGTCGACGGTGATCGCGCGGCGGTTGTAGACCTTCACCAGCAGGTGGTTCTTCTGGTCGAGGGAGCCCTCGACCTTCTGCCGCAGGATCTTCTCGTCGAACAGGTCCTGGATGCGGATGCCGACGCGGTTGATCTTGTCCGCGTACGCCGGGCCGATGCCGCGGCCGGTGGTGCCGATCTTGCGCTTGCCGAGGAAGCGCTCGGTGACCTTGTCGATCGTGCGGTGGTACGGGGCGATGACGTGCGCGGCGGACGACACCAGCAGCCGCTCCGCGGTCACCCCGCGGGCCTCCAGGGCGTCGATCTCCTCGAACAGCACGGCCAGGTCGATGACGACGCCGTTGCCGATCACCGGGACGACGCCGGGCGACAGGATGCCGGAGGGCAGCAGGTGCAGGGCGTACTTCTCGCCGCCCACGACGACGGTGTGCCCGGCGTTGTTCCCGCCGTTGAACTTCACGACGTAGTCGATCCGCGACCCGAGCTGGTCGGTCGCCTTGCCCTTGCCCTCGTCGCCCCACTGGGTCCCGAGCACCACGACGGCCGGCATGTCGATCACCACTCCCACCCTGCCCGGCGGCGGGTCCCGTGCGCGTGGCCGGGCACGGGGCTCGGTCGCAGGGTCTCCGGGAACGGGGTGGCAGGTGACCCCAGTACCTCCGGAAGGTTACCGGAGGTCTCCCGGCGGCACGCGGCGGTCCGTCAGCGGAGCTCGGCGACCTCCGCGGCCGACGTGCCGGAGTCCGCGAGGAACTGGGTGCAGCGCTCCGCCTCGTCGTCCTCCTCGATCGCCTCGGCGGCCTCCGCGAGCGCCAGCAGCGCGCGCAGGAAGCCCTGGTTCGGCTCGTGGCCGGCCGGCACCGGGCCGCGGCCCCGCCAGCCCGCGCGACGCAGCGCGTCCAGCCCGCGGTGGTAGCCGGTGCGCGCGTACGCGTACGCCGCGACCGGGTCGCCCTGGTCGGCGAGCGCCCGCTCCGCCAGCAGCGCCCAGGCGAGCGACGACGCCGGCACCTCGCGCGCCGCGTCCTTCGGGTCGCCGCCCCGGGCGAGGACGGCGCGCGCCTCGGCGTCGGCGCCCTCGGGCAGGAGGGTCGGCTCGGGCTCCAGCAGGTTCGCTCCGGTCATGCCGCCCAGTGTCGCAGGCGGGATCCCCGGGTGCGGCCGGAGCCCGCGGGCGCGGGCGGCGCTGCGGGTGCGGGCCCGCGAGGTCCGTGGTTAGAGTCGTCCAGCCCCTGCCCGCGCCCTGGAGGTCCGGATGATCGAGATCGCCACCTCGGCCGCGACGACGACCCTCGTCGTCGCCGGCGACCTCGACCTCGCCGAGCGCGACCAGTTCCCGGAGATCGCCGCGCGCGTCGTGGGCCTGCGCCGGCAGCTGCTCGTGATCGACATGTGCGGCGTCACCTTCATGGACTCCACGGGGGCCGCGTTCCTCATCTCGCTCGCCGACGCCAGCCGCAAGCGCGGCGGGGCGACGGTGCTGCGCGGCGCGGACCCGCGGGACCTGTTCGTGCTGGAGATCTGCGGGGCGCTCGAGCTGTTCCGCATCGACGCGGACCACCGCTGCGACCCCGCGGCACCCGAGGACGGCTCGGCGAGCCTCCCGCAGGACGCCACCTCCCCGGCCTGACCCGGCCCGACCCTGCCCCGGCCCGTCAGGCCGGCCCGGGCCGCCCGAGGTCCTCCGGCAGACGCACCCGCGCCCACACCACCTTGCCGCCGCGCGACGGCCGCCAGCCCCAGTCCGCGAGCCGCTCGACGATCCGCATGCCGAACCCGCCGATCCGCCCCGGGTGCCCCTCGGTGGCCACCGGCGGCGTCGGGTTGGAGTCCTCGACCTCGATCCGCAGCCCCTCCCCGGTGTCCTGGAGCCGCAGCGTGACGCGCCCCCAGCCGTGCAGCACGGCGTTCGCGACCAGCTCGGACACGACCAGCTCGGCGTTGCCCGGGTCGCCGAGCTCCCACGCGCGGCAGGTGCGCACGACGGCGTGCCGGGCCCGGCCGATGGACGCCGGCTCGCTGGGCAGCTGCCACCGCCGGCTGCGCACCGTGCCGCCGTGCCCGGTCGTGTCGGTCGCGTCCGGCACCCGGACCACGACGACCGCGATGTCGTCCTCCGGGTTGTCGGCCAGCCGGGAGAGCAGCTCCTCGCCGATGCCCGCCGCGTCGACGGCGGTGGCGCCCGCGGCGATCCGGCGGAGCTCGGCCAGCCCGTCGGGCAGCGGGCGGTCACGCCGCTCGATCAGCCCGTCGGTGTAGAACACGAGCACGTCACCCGGACGCAGGTCGACGCCGGCGGTCCGGCGCGGGCCGTCGCCGAAGCCGATCAGCGGCCCGCCGGCCTCGTCGAGCAGGACGGCCGCGCCGTCCCGGACCAGCAGCGCGGGCAGGTGACCGGCGCGCGAGTACTCCAGGTGCCAGGTCGCGCAACCGCCGCCGTCGGCCGGCTGCCGGGTCAGCGTCGTCAGCACCAGACCCGCGGACCGGGGGATGCGCATCCCGCCGACCAGCGTGTCCACCCGCTCCAGCACCGGGCCGGGCACCGTGACCTCGAACGCGTACGCCCGCACGACGGACCGCAGCTGGCCCATCGCGGCGGCGGCCTCGACGTCGTGCCCCACCACGTCCCCGATGACGACGCCCACCACGTCCGGGGTGATCTGCGCGACGTCGTACCAGTCCCCGCCGACCTGCGCGTACACGACGTTCGGTGCGTAGTACGACCAGACGTCCAGCCCCTCGACCTCGGCCTGCTCGGGCAGCATCGCGCGCTGCAGCGTCTCGGCGACGCGGTGCTCCCGGGCGTACAGCCGGACGTTCTCCATCGCGAGACCGACCCGGCGCGCGGTCAGCGACAGGATCGTGCGGGTGCGCTCGTCCAGGCCGCCGCGCGGCGGTGCCGGCAGGTCGTAGCCCCGGTCCCCGCCCAGCGCACCGCTCTGGTCGCGCGCCGCCGGAGGGTGCGCGACCACCGCGAGCACCCCCAGGACCCGGTGCCGCCCCGGCAGCGGCAGCACCGCGACGTGCCGCACCGGCATGCCACCGGGCACGCGCTCCCGCAGGTCCGCGGCCAGCCACGCGGCCGCCGACCCCGGCGCGTGCGGCGCGTCGACGTCCAGGTCGAGCGCGATCGCGCCCTCCCCCGCGCCCTCGAGCAGCCGCTGCACCGGGTCGGGTCCCGTCGGCCGCCCGCCGCGGCGGGGCACGTACGACGCGCCGGTGCCGTGGGGCCGGTGCCGGCGCCCCGACCCCGGCCCCCGTGAGGTGTCCACCCCGTCGGCGGCCGCCAGCCCGTCGTCCTCCACGTAGAACCCGGCCCACGCGACCACCTGCCGCGACAGCAGCTCGGCGACGGCCCGCAGGCCGTGCGGGTCGTCCAGGTCCATCACCAGGTCCGACACCTGGCCGATCAGCGTCAGGTCCTCGCTCTCCCGGCGGACCAGCTCGACCTCGGCGGCGACCGCCGCGTCCCGGTCGACCTCCGCGGTGACGTCCACCAGCGCCGCCACCCAGTGCTCCGGGGTCCGGCCGTCCGCACCGGCCACGGGGGTGACGACCGTGCGCACCCAGAACCAGTCGCCGCGCGCGCGGCGCAGCCGCAGCAGGGCCGAGGTCGGGCGCCCGGACACCACCGCGTCCTCGAGGCCGCGCAGCCCCGGCGAGTCCTCCGCCGCCAGCGCGACCAGCCGCACCGCGGGACCGCGCACGTCCTCCAGCGTGAGCCCGGTCGCCGCCGTGAACGCCTCGTTCACCCAGACGACCGGCCAGTGCGGTGCCGTCGCCGCGACCACGACGACCGGCAACCCGACGACCTGGCCCGCTATCCTGCCGATCGCGTCCAGGGTCGGCGCAGGGCCGTCCCCGGGCGTGGAGTTGACCACCACCGCCTCCGATCGTCTAGCGTTCCGACAGGTCCTGGCGAAGCCACCCACCGGGACGAGTCCACACCCGAGTCCGAGGCGACCGCCATCCGGCCGGAAGGGAGCATCGTGCGCGACGGTAACAGCACTCCGCCGAGCGGGCTCGCCGGGGACCAGGGACCGGAGGACGCGCCCGCGCGGACCATCCCCGCCCCCGGCGACACCCCCGGGGAACCCGGGTCGGTCCACGTCATCCTGTCCCCCGACCGCACGACGATCGTGCTGTCCGGGGAGATCGACGCGGACCTCGTCGCCGACCTCGCGCAGGCCACGGAGGACGCCGAGCACGCCGGCGTCCCCATCGAGGTCGACGCCCACCACGTGACGTTCATGGACTCCTCCGGCGTGGCGTTCCTCGCCCGCCTCGCCATGCGCACCCCGCACCGCGTCCGGCTGCTGCACGTCCCGCCCACCGTGCAGTTCCTGCTCGAGGTCACCCGGATCGGCGAGCTGCTCGACGTCGTCGACGACGCCTGAGCGCACCCGCACCGCGCGCCCCGCACGCACGAGGGCCCGGCCACCACGTCCGTGGTGACCGGGCCCTCGTCGCGACCGCGGGGTCAGGAGAGCCGGTGGCCCGCCGACCGCAGCTGCTGGGCCGCCTCGACGATGCGGGCGGCCATGCCCGCCTCGGCCAGCTTGCCCCAGGCGCGCGGGTCGTAGGCCTTCTTGTTGCCCACCTCGCCGTCGACCTTCAGCACGCCGTCGTAGTTCGCGAACATGTGGCCGACGACCGGACGGGTGAACGCGTACTGCGTGTCGGTGTCGATGTTCATCTTGATGACGCCGTTGTCGACCGCCTCGGCGATCTCCGCGGCCGTCGAGCCGGAACCGCCGTGGAACACGAGGTCGAACGGGTCGGTCCTGCCGATCTCGTCGCCGACGGCCTTCTGGATGTCCGCGAGGATCGACGGACGCAGCTTCACGGCGCCCGGCTTGTACACGCCGTGCACGTTGCCGAAGGTCAGGGCCGTCAGGTAGCGGCCCTTCTCGCCGGCACCGAGCGCCCGGACGGTCGCGACGCCGTCCTCGGCCGTGGTGTACAGCTTGTCGTTGATCGCGGCCTCGTGGCCGTCCTCCTCGCCGCCGACGACGCCGACCTCGATCTCGAGGATCGTGCGGGCCGCCTGCGACAGCTCGAGCAGCTCCGCCGCGATGACGAGGTTCTCGTCCAGCGGGATGTCCGAGCCGTCGAACATGTGGGACTGGAAGGTCGGGTTCCTGCCGGCCCGGACCTCCTCGGCCTCGAGGGCCAGGAGCGGGCGGACCCAGGAGTCCAGGTTCTTCTTGACGCAGTGGTCGGTGTGCAGGGCCACGGTGATGCCGTAGCTCTTGGCGACCTCGGCGGCGTACGCGGCGAGCGCGCGGGTACCGGCGACACGGTCCTTGATGGTCGAGCCGGAGGCGTACTCGGCGCCGCCGACGGAGACCTGGAGGATGCCGTCCGACTCGGCCTCCGCGAAGCCCTGCAGCGCGGCGGTGATGGTCTGGGAGGACGTGATGTTCACGGCCGGGTAGGCGAACTTGCCCGCCTTCGCCCGGTCGATCATCTCGGCGTACACCTCGGGGGTCGCGATAGGCATCGCTGCAGCTCCAAAGAAGTGAGGGGGTTCGCTATCGCACCAAGTCTGGCACGACTCCCGCGATGCCCGTCCGGGACGTCCTGCCCAGCGGGTGCCGCAGGGCGTCAGGCGCGGGCGGTGACCCGCGCCTGCACGCGCATCCCCTCGACCTCGCGCACCAGCGCCGCGAGCTCGGGCACGACGCGGGCGTCCCGGTCGAGCGCCTGATCGACCTGCTCGACCTCGCGGGCGCTGAGCCGCATGACCCGCTCCTCCACGAGGACGAGCCGCGCCCGGTCCATCGCCGCGCCGAGGACGAAGGAGGTGACGTCCTGCTGCTGGGCGCGGGCGGCCTCGCGGATGAGGTCGAGCGCGTCGGGAGCGACGCGCATGTTCAGGCGCGCGGAACGGTCGGCCGCGGTGGCGGCGGTCTGGCTGGTCATGACGATCCCCTCTGGACGGTGGCGGGACGAGCTCCTCGCACATCCGACGTCGGACACCCATCGTCCGCACGTGGTGCGTACGGATCAATCTGGTTCCGAGGCGAACGTGGCCTGCAGGTCCGTGGTCGTCAGGAACAGCTTGAGCTCGTGGTCCACGAAACGCCGGAACCCGTACTTGAGGTAGAAGCAGGCCGCGTCCTCGTGCAGCGCGTCCACGACGACGATCTCGAAGCCGATGTCGTGCGAGGCACGCTCGATGCGCCGGAGCGCGTCGGCCAGCAGCAGGCGCCCGATCCCCTTGCCCTGGTCGTCGCGGTCCACGGCGAGACGAGCGAGCAGCACCGCGGGGACGGGATACCGGCGGGACCGGCCGTCCAGTCCCTCCGACTCGTCCGGGGCCAGCTCGTAGGTCAGGCTCGTGACGTAGCCCGCCACGCGGGCCTCGGCCTCGTCTGCGGCGATCATGGTCCGAGCGTTGTTCCGACGCCCCTGCTGCGAGGCCTGGGACCTCAGCCAGGCGTCGAGCGCCGGCTCCCCGCAGTCGAACGGGCTGTGCCTCACCAGCAGGCTGCTGAAGTCCCTCACGATGATCACGCCTCGTCACGCCCCCGTCGTCGTCCGCGGCCGAAGCGTCTCGTACTCCGCCGGTGACGGACAACCGACCGTCGAGGCCTGTCCTCACCCCGGCGGCGGCCCCGCGTGCCGGAGCGCCCAGGCGTGCATCGTGATCGCCGCCGCCGCGCCGGCGTTGATCGACCGCGTCGAGCCGTACTGGTCGATGTGCAGCACCGCCTCGACGGCCCCGCGGGCGGCGTCCGACAGGCCCGTCGACTCCTGCCCGAACAGCAGCACGCACGCCCGCGGCACCGGGTACGTGTCGAGCGGGACCGAGCCGGGCACGTTGTCGATCCCGAGCACCGGGAGGGCCGCCCCGTCCGCGCCCGCCCCGGACGCCCACGCGAGCAGGTCGGCGACGTCCGGGTGGTGGTGGACGTGCAGGTACCGGTCGGTGACCATCGCCCCGCGCCGGTTCCACCGCCGGCGCCCCACGACGTGCACGCCGGCGGCGTTGAACGCGTTCGCGGTCCGGACCACCGAGCCGATGTTGAGGTCGTGCGCCCAGTTCTCGATGGCGACGTGGAACGGGTGCCGCCGGGTGTCGAGGTCCGCCACGACGGCCTCGACCGTCCAGTACCGGTACCGGTCGACGACGTTGCGGCGGTCGCCGTGCGCGAGGAGCCCGGGGTCGAGCCGGGGGTCGTCCGGCCAGGCCGCCGGGCCGCCGGGCCAGGGGCCGACGCCGACCTCGGGCGCGTCGTCGCCCCGGTCCGCGGGCCGGTCGTCGGGCTGCCCGGCGCTCTGGTCGTCCACGCGCCCCATCCTCCCCGGTCCTCCCCTCCGCCGGCGCCCGCGTGCGCACGGGGGACGCCGGCCCGCGCGCCGCCGCCCGGCGGCGGCGCACGGACGTCGCGACGTTCAGCCGAGCGTGACGTCGAGGGCCGCGGCGGACGTCCGGGCACGCTCGCGCGCCTGCTCGACGTCCGCGCCGCGGGCCACGGCGACCGCGACCCGCCGCCGCCCGGCGACCGACGGCTTGCCGAACAGCCGCACCTGGGAGGTCGGCACCGCGAGCGCCGCGTCGACGCCCGCGAACCGCGGCACGCCCGTTCCCTCCGCGAGCACGGCGCAGGACGCGGCGGGCCCGAGCGCCAGGACGTCCCCGGCGGGCAGCCCGAGCACCGCGCGGGCGTGCAGCGCGAACTCCGACAGGTCCTGCGACGCCAGCGTCACGAGCCCGGTGTCGTGCGGCCGCGGCGAGACCTCGGAGAACAGCACGCGGTCCCCGACCACGAACAGCTCGACCCCGAAGACGCCCCAGCCGCCCAGCGCGTCGGTGACGGTCGCCGCCACGCGCCGTGCCTGGGCGAGCGCCCCCGCGGGCAGCGCCGCGGGCTGCCACGACTCCCGGTAGTCGCCGTCGACCTGCACGTGCCCGACCGGCTCGCAGAACGTCGTGCCGGCCGCGTGCCGGACGGTCAGCAGGGTGATCTCGGAGTCGAACCGGACGAAGCCCTCGACGATCACGCGCACGGCGGCCCCGTGGTCCGCCGCCGCCCGGCCGCCGCCCTGGGCGTACGCCCACGCCGCGGCGACGTCCTGCGGCCCCCGCACGACGGACTGCCCCTTGCCGGACGAGGACATCACCGGCTTCACCACGCAGGGCAGGCCGATCGCGGCGACCGCGTCCCGGAAGCCCTCGAGGGTGTCCACGAACCGGTACGGGGACGTCGGCAGACCGAGCTCCTCCGCGGCGAGCCGCCGGATCCCCTCGCGGTCCATGGTCAGCCGGGTGGCGCGCGCCGTCGGCACGACGCGGACGCCGGTGGCCTCGACGGCGGACAGCACCTCGGTCGCGATCGCCTCGATCTCCGGCACGACGACGTGCGGCCGCTCGGCGTCCAGCACCGCGCGCAGCGCGACCGGGTCGAGCATGTCCACCACGTGCGACCGGTGCGCCACCTGCATCGCCGGGGCGTCCGGGTAGCGGTCGACCGCCACGACCTCCACGCCGAGGCGCTGCAGCTCGATCGCGACCTCCTTGCCGAGCTCGCCCGCCCCGAGGAGCAGCACCCGGGTCGCGCCCGGGGTCAGGGGGGTGCCGAGGATGCCGTCCGTCGTCTGGGTCACGACGACCATCCTCGCAGCCGGGAGACCGGGGAGGCCGCCCGCCCGGAGGTGCACAGGGTCTGCACACGTGGCGGTCCGGTGCCGCACCACCACCGCCGTACCCTGGGGACCATGCCTCTGACGACCGCGCTCGCGGCCATCCTGCCCGCCACCGGCCCGATGCCCGCCCTCGGGCCGGACTGGCTGAACGCGGACCACCTCATCGAGTCGTTCGGCACCTACGCCCTCGTGGGCATCGTGGTCGTCGTCTTCATCGAGACCGGCCTGCTGTTCCCGCTGCTCCCGGGCGACTCGCTGCTGTTCACGGCGGGAGCCCTGGTCGCGCAGCAGCACCTGGACTTCCCGCTCTGGCTGCTCTGCCTGCTCATCTTCGTGGCCGCCTTCGCGGGCGACCAGCTGGCCTACCTCATCGGCGCGAAGGGCGGTCGCCGGCTGTTCGCCCGGCCGGACTCGCGGGTCTTCAAGCAGAAGTACATCGACGAGACGTACAAGTACTTCGACCGGTACGGCGGCCGGACGATCATCATCGCCCGCTTCGTGCCGATCGTCCGCACCTACGCCCCCGTCGCCGCGGGCGTCGGCAACATGAGCTACCGGCACTTCGTCTCGTTCAACGTGATCGGCGCCGCGCTGTGGGGCGTCGGGGTCACGCTGCTCGGCTTCGCGCTGGGCAACATCACCTTCGTCAAGGACAACATCGAGGTGCTGCTCGTCCTCATCGTGCTGGTCTCCGTGGTGCCGATGGGCATCGAGGTGCTGCGCGCCCGCCGGGACGCGAGGCGGGGGGCTTCCCCCGCGGCACCCACGGATCGGGCGGAGGCCGAGCGGAAGGCGTTCGAGCAGTGACGCGCCGCCCGATCGTCTCCTGGCTGTCCGACATGGACGGGGTGCTCGTGCACGAGGGCGTCGCCCTGCCGGGGGCACCGGAGTTCGTGCGGGCGCTGCGCGACGGGGACCACCGGTTCCTGGTGCTGACGAACAACTCGATCTTCACGCCGCGCGACCTGCGCGCCCGGCTCGCGACCTCCGGCATCGACCTGGCCGAGGAGTCGCTGTGGACGTCGGCGCTGGCGACGGCGCAGTTCCTCTCCGACCAGGTGCCCGGCGGCTCCGCGTACGTCATCGGCGAGGCCGGCCTGACCACGGCCCTGTACGAGGCCGGGTACACGCTGACGTCGGCCGACCCGGACTTCGTGGTGCTCGGCGAGACCCGGACCTACTCGTTCGAGGCGATCACCCGGGCGATCCGGCTGATCCAGGGCGGCGCGCGGTTCATCGCGACCAACCCGGACGTCACCGGCCCGAGCCGGGAGGGGGACCTGCCCGCCACCGGTGCGGTGGCGGCGATGATCACCGCCGCCACCGGACGGCAGCCGTACTTCGTCGGCAAGCCGAACCCGATGATGATCCGCTCCGCGCTCAACCGGGTCGACGCGCACTCGGAGACCACCGCGATGGTCGGCGACCGGATGGACACCGACGTCGTCGCCGGCATCGAGGCGGGGCTCCGGACGTTCCTCGTGCTCACCGGGTCGACCCGCGCCGAGGACCTGGTGCGCTACCCGTTCCGGCCGACGCAGGTCGTGGACTCGATCGCCGACCTCGTGCCCCGCGTGCCGGAGTGGGCCGCGGCGGGCGCCTGAGCCCTCGGTCCCGGGCACGGCGCCGCCGGTCCGCCAGGATGCTGCGGTGAGCACGTCCCCGGCCCGGAACCCGGTGCGTCCGGCGCGTCCGGCCGCACGCCGACGGCGCGTGCCGCGCACGTGGGTGCCGAACCAGCACGGCGCGTGGGCGATGGTGGTCGCGCCGCCGGTGGTGGGCGCGCTCGTCGCCGGGCCGTCCGGCTGGCACGTGCTGCTGCTCGTCGCGTGGCTGGCGGCGTACTGCACCTCCTTCACGGCGAGCCGGTGGCTCCGGTCGGGCCGCAGGGCGCGCTACCGGCCGCCGGTGCTCGGGTACGCGGCCGCCACCGCCGTGCTCGGGGTGCCGCTGCTGGTGACGCACCCCGCCCTGCTGCGCTGGGCGCCGGCGTTCGCCGCCGGGCTGGGCGTCAGCCTGGCGTACGCGGCGCGCCGCGCGGACCGCTCGTACGGGAACGACCTGGTGACCATCGCCGCCGCGGTGCTGCTCACGCCGGTCGCCGCGGGGCTCGGCGCCGCCGTGACCGGGTGGTGGCCGCCCGGGGCGGACGACCCCCGAGCGTGGGCCGCGACGGGCGTGCTCGGCGCGTACCTGGTCGGCACCGTGCCCTACGTGAAGTCGGTGATCCGCGAGCGCGGCCGGCCCGCGACCTACCGGGCCTCCGTCGGGTACCACGCGGTGCTGCTGGTCGCCGCGACCGGGCTCGCGGCGGCACGGGCGGTCGACGCCGGGGCGGGCGCCGGGCTGGTGGTCGTCGCCACCGCCCTGCTCGCCCGCGCCGCGGTGCTGCCGCGCCGGGGCCGGGTGCGGCCCGCGGTGATCGGGGCGGGCGAGGTGGCGGCGACGGTGGCCGTCACCGCGGTGACGCTGCTCGCGGTCTGACGCCGGCCGGACGGCGGGACCCGCCAGGCGGCCGAGTCCGCCGCACCCCGGCTCAGGCGAGGCCGAGGTCCGCCAGGCCGAACAGGAAGTGGTACGGCACGCCCAGCGCCTCGATCTTCTCCCGGGCGCCGGTGTCCCGGTCCACGATGACGGCGACGCCGCGCACGTCGGCACCGGCCTCCCGGGCGGCCTCCAGCGCCGCGATCGGCGACCCGCCGGTGGTGGACGTGTCCTCCAGCACCACCACGGGGCGGCCGGCGATGTCCGGCCCCTCGATGCGGCGCTGCATGCCGTGCGCCTTCGCCTCCTTGCGGACCACGAACGCGTCGAGGTCCTGCCCGCGGGACGCCGCGGCGTGCAGCAGCGCGGTCGCCACCGGGTCGGCGCCGAGCGTCAGCCCGCCGACCGCCTCGATCTCCGCGGTGCCCAGGCCGACCTCCTCCAGCAGGTCGAGCAGCACGTGCCCGATCAGGGGGGCGGCGCGGTGGTGCAGCGTGGCGCGCCGGAGGTCGACGTAGTAGTCGGCCTCCCGCCCGGAGGAGAGCGTCACCCTGCCGTGCACCACGGCGAGGTCGACGATCAGGTCGCGCAGCTGCTCGCGCGGGGAGGGGGACATCGAGGAGGTCGTCACGCCCGCCAGGGTAGCGAGCCGGCGCGGGTCAGTGCCGGTGCGTCCGGTCCGGGCGGAGCTCCCCGATCTTCCGGACGGCCGTGCGCGGCAGCGCCCGCAGCACCCCGGAGGCCACGCGGTAGCGCAGGCTCGGCGTCGAGATGACGACGCCGCGGCGCACGTCGGCGAGAGCCGTCGCGACCACGCGGTCCGCCGACAGCCAGACCACCTCGGGGAAGTCGCCCGCGCCGTGCAGCCCGGCGCGCTCGTGGAACTCGGTGCGGGTCAGCCCCGGGCACAGCACGGTCGCCGTGACGCCCGTGCCGGCCAGCTCGACGGCCAGCCCCTCGGTGAACGAGCGGACCCACGCCTTGTGCGCGGAGTAGGTGCCCGACGCCGTCAGCGCCGCGACGGAGCCGACGTTGAGGATCGCGCCCCGGCCGCGCCCGGTCATCGCGCCGGCCGCCGCGTGGGACAGCACGAGGACGGACCGGACCATGAGGTCCAGCGCGGACCTCTCGCGGTCCAGGTCCCCGCCGACGAACCGCTGCCCGATCCCGACGCCCGCGTTGTTGACGAGCAGACCCACCGGGCGCTCGCCGGCGCGCAGCCGGTCGGCGACCCGCTCCAGGTCCGCCGGGTCGGTCAGGTCGGCCGCCAGCACCTCCGCGTGCACGCCCGCCGCCGCGCGCAGCTGCGCGGCGAGGCGCTCCAGCCGGTCGGTGTCGCGGGCGACCAGGACGACGTCGTGCCGCGCGGTCGCGAGCTGCCAGGCGAACTCGAGCCCCAGGCCGGCGGAGGCGCCGGTGATCAGTGCTGTTCCCATGCCGCCACCCTACGGAGCAGGCCGGGCGGTTGTCGCCGCGGACCCGCGCGGCCGGTCGCGGCCGGCCGGCCGGGCCGGGCGCCGGGTCAGAGCCCCGAGTAGGAGTGCTTCCCCGAGACGAACAGGTTCACCACCGTGAAGTTCGCGAGCACGGCCGCGTACCCCACGTAGACGAAGGAGGCCGCACGGCGCCCGGCCCAGCCGCGCGTGGTGCGGGCGTGCAGGTACGCGGCGTAGATCACCCAGGCGACGAAGGTGCCGACCTCCTTGGGGTCCCAGCCCCAGTACCGGCCCCAGGCCTGCTCGGCCCAGATCGCGCCGCCGATCAGCGTCAGCGTCCACAGCACGAAGCCGATGGCGTTGAGCCGGAAGGACAGCGCCTCGAGCTGCCGCGCGGACGGCACGGTGCGCAGCCAGGACCACGCGGGCCCGGTGACGCGCCAGCGGGCGAACCCGCGGCGCACCCGGTCGGCGCGCCGCCAGGGGGTCGCGAGCCGGGAGCGGCCGGTCTCGCGGCCGTCCTGCAGCACCTGGAGCACCGCCGTGGCGAACGCGACGGTGAAGATGCCGGTGGCCGCGATCGCGACGCCGACGTGGATGACCAGCCAGTAGTTCTGCAGCGCGGGCTGGACCTCGTCGGCCTGCACGTAGAACGCGTTCAGGCCGAGCACGAGGGCGAGGACGCCGATCCCCATGACCACCACGCCGAGGAACGGGATCACCCGCCGGCGCTGGACCACGACCAGCACGGCCGCGGCGACGAACGTGCCGACCAGGGTGAACTCGTACATGTTGGCGGTGGGCCACCGGCCGGCGGCCATGCCGCGCGTGACGATGCCCACGAGCAGGAGCAGGAGGCCGAGGTAGGTGGTGGAGCGGGCGATGCCGGTGGCCCTGGACGGGGCGAGCGGCCGCTCGGGCTCGGCGTCGTCGAGGACACCGGACCGGGGCCCGACGGGTCCAGCGGGCGCACCGGGTGCATCCGGGGCCGGCAGCACCAGGTCCGAGGGACCGCCGGCGCCGACGACCGACCGGGCGGCGCTGCGGGCCTCCCGGGCGGCGGCGATCCGGGCGGCGCGCTCGGCGCGGTGGTCGCGCGACGCGGCGTCGGCGACGCGGGCCAGCGCCACCGAGTAGGCGACGAGCGCGATCGTGAACGCGGTCGCCGCTCCCCACACGAGCAGCGTGCTGATGTCGCCGAGCGGCATGTCGGTCACCTTCCGGGTCGGTCGGCGGGTCGGTCGGCGGGCTCGTCGCCGTCCGCCGCGCGGAGCCGGTCCATCGCCCGGTCGAGCTCCGTCTGCAGTCCCACGTCGTCGCCGCGCGCCAGGGCGGCGGCGGTGACCACTGTACGGCCAGACCCGGGACCTTGGTCCCCGTCGGGCGCGACGGGCTGCGCGCGGACCCACACCCGGCGGCGCGGCACGAACAGGGAGACGGCCAGCCCGGCGAACGCGAGGAGGGCGAACGCGAGCACCCAGCCGAGCGACGGGTCGTGCCGCAGGTCCAGCGCCACGAACCGCGGCAGCGAGTCGAAGGTGAGCGTCCCGAGCCCGTCCGGCAGGTCGACGGTCTCGCCCGGCCGCAGGTACAGCGTGACCGGGCGGCCGTCCGCGTCGAGGGACTGGGTCAGCCCGGTCTCGTCGAGCTGGTAGACGTTCTGCGGCACCCCGTCGTCCAGGCCGAGGTCCCCGGTCCAGACGGCGAGCGCGAGCAGCGGGTCGGTGGGCTGCGGGTAGACGGAGCGCCACAGCCCGTCGCCGACCTGCTCGGCGGTGGGCAGCAGCACGCCCTGCAGCCCGATCTGCGGACCGGTGGTCACGTCGGGCACCTTGATGACGCCCTGCGACGTGTACACGGTGTCCTGCGGCAGGAACGGGACGGCGCCGGCGAACACGACCTCGCCCGAGGCGTCCCGGACGGTGACCTGCGGGGCGTAGCCGTTGCCCTGCAGGTAGACCTTGGCCCCGCCGGCGAGGAGCGGCTCGTTCACCTTGATGGTCTGCGCGGTGGGCTCGCCGCCGGGCTCCGTGACGGTGACGTGCGCGGTGAAGTCGCGGGACTGGAGCGTGTCGGGGTCGAACCGGGACTCGAACGCGTCGAGCCGCAGCGAGAACGGGTCCAGGGAGTCGGGCCGGAAGCCGCTGCCGGACTCGAAGGTGTCGTAGTCGCTCTGGGTGTTCGCGAACGCGCGGCCCTCGACGACGATCGCCTGCCCGCGGTAGTGCAGCAGCTGGCCGGTCGCGACGGACACGAGCAGGCCGACGAGCGCGAGGTGGAACACCAGGTTCCCGGTCTCGCGCAGGTAGCCGCGCTCGGCGGCGACGCTCCAGGTGCCCCTGCCCTCCTCGCGCACGTCCACCCGGAACCGGCGCCACCAGCGCGGTCCGCCGAGCGCCGCCGCGGCGCGGTCGGCGACGACCCGCGGCGGGGCGGCGAGCTCGAGCGACGCCTGGGCCGGGAACCGGTCGAACCGGCGCGGGGTGCGGGGCGGTCGGCCCCGCACCGCCCGCAGGTGGGTGCGGCTGCGCGGCAGGATGCACCCGACCAGCGAGACGAACAGCAGCAGGTAGATCGCCGAGAACCAGACCGAGGCGTACACGTCGAAGAACCCGAGGCGGTCCAGCAGCGGGCCGACGTCGGGGTGGTCGGTCAGGTAGGTCGCGACCGCCGCGGGGTCCTGCGGTCGCTGCGGGAAGACCGTCCCCGGCACCGCCGCGACGGCGAGCAGCATGAGCAGCAGCAGCGCGACCCGCATCGAGGTGAGCTGGCGCCAGCCCCACCGGAGCCAGCCGACCACGCCGATGGCGGGCAGCTGCGGCGCTGCGGGAGCCGGGCCGGCACCCCCGGCCGGCGCCGGGCCGTCGGCCGGGCCGGACGCGCTGAACGCGTCGTCGAGCCCCTCGGGGGTGTACCCGGGGGTGTCGCGTGCCGTCATCTCACACCGCCGGGACGAAGGGCTGGGCGCCGGTGAGCAGGCCCTGGAGCCACATCGCCCACGTCGACCAGAGGCCGGTGACGAGCGCGACGCCGAGGAGCAGGAGCAGGCCGCCGCCGACCCGCATGACCGCCGGGCGGTGCCGGGCCAGCCAGTCGAGCGCGCGGCGGCTGCGCTGCAGCCCGAGGGCCACCAGGACGAACGGCAGGCCGAGGCCGACGCAGAACGCCAGGGCCAGCAGGGCGCCGCGCCCGGCGGACCCGCCGTCGAGGGACAGCAGCAGGATCGCGGCGAGGGTGGGGCCGATGCACGGGGTCCAGCCGATGCCGAAGGTGACGCCGAGCACCGGTGCGCCCCACAGCCCGGCGCGCGGGGCGAGCAGCGTGCGCCGGTCCTGCTGCAGGAACGGCACGAGCCCGAGGAACGCCAGTCCCATGACGACCACCCCGACGCCCAGCACGCGGGAGACCGGGTCCTGCCAGCGCAGCAGGAACGACCCGAGCGTGCCGGCGAGCGACCCGTAGGCGAGGAACACGGCGGAGAAGCCGGCGACGAACAGCAGGACGCCGAGCACCAGCCGGCCCCGCGACGGGGCGGGCGCGGTGCCGCCGAACGTCGGCTGCGCGGGCAGCCGCGCGGCGAGGTCGGGCGCGCCGGACGCCGCACCGGACGGGCCGGCGGCCAGCCGGGCGGGCCGGGCCG
>DAMBCY010000023.1:0-19251 GCA_032056255.1 Cellulomonas sp.
GGGTGCCAGTACGCGAACGCGCGCCGGTCCAGCTCGATCGTCACCGTCGTCGTCGCGCCCGGCTCCAGGCGCACCTTGCGGTAGCCCTTGAGCTCGCGCACCGGACGCTGCAGCGTCGAGGCGACGTCGCGCACGTAGACCTGCACGACCTCGCTCCCGGCCCGCGACCCGGTGTTGGTGACCTCGACCCGGACGGTCGCGGCGGTCGCGCCGGTGACCTCCGCGGTGGCGGCACCGTACGCGAACGTCGTGTAGGACAGGCCGTGGCCGAACGGGTGCTGCACCGGCAGCGCGCGGGCGTCGAACCCGCGGTACCCGACGAGCAGCCCCTCGCCGTACCGGACCCGGGAGAGCTCGCCCGGGAACGAGTCGTACGACGGGCTGTGCTCCAGGCGCACCGGGATGGTCTCCGCGAGGCGTCCCGACGGCTCGGCGAGGCCGAGCAGCAGGTCCGCGGCGGCCGAGCCGCCCGCCTGCCCGCCGAGCCACAGCTCGAGCACCGCGGCGGCGTCCTGCTCCCACGGCGCGGTCGCGACCACGCCGCCGTTCGACAGCGCGACGGCCACCCGCTCCGCGCCGGCCGCGGCCGAGACCGCCGCCAGCAGGCGGACCTGCGCCTCGGGCAGGTCGAGGTCGGTGCGGTCGTAGCCCTCGGACTCGTCGCTCGCCGGGAGCCCGAGGAACAGCACCACGGCGTCCGCGCCCTGCACCGCCGCGACGGCCTCGTCCCGCAGGCGCACGGCCTCCGGGTCGGCGGCGTCCAGCCCGGTGGCGTACCCGGCCGCGAAGTCCACGGCCAGGTCGGGGCCCGCGAGCCCGCGCAGCGCGTCCAGGGCGGCGTCCACCCGCGTCGGGTTGACCTGCGAGGATCCGGCGCCCTGGAAGCGCGGCTCGACGGCGAACTGCCCGACCACCAGCACCCGGCCGCGCGCGGCCGGGTCGAGCGGGAGCAGCCCGCCGGCGTTCTTCAGCAGGACCGCCGACTCGTGCGCGGCCCGGCGGGCGAGCGCGTGGTGCGCGTCCAGGTCCGCCGCGGGTCCGCCGAGCGCCGCCCGCCGCGTGCGCGCGCCGAGGGTCAGGACGCGGTCCACGGCGACGTCGAGGACCCCCCGGCCCAGCGCGCCGCTCCGCACCGCCTCGGCCACCTGGGCGTCGGTGACGCCGCCCGTGCTCGGCATCTCCAGGTCGAGCCCGGCGGCGAGCGCCGCGACGCGGTCGTTCACCGCGCCCCAGTCGGACACCACGACGCCGTCGAAGCCCCACTCGTCGCGCAGCACCTCGGTCAGCAGCCAGCGGTGCTGCGAGGCGAACGTGCCGTTGATCTTGTTGTACGCGCACATCACGGTCCAGGGGTCGCCCTGGACGACCGCCCGCTCGAAGCTCGCGAGGTAGATCTCCCGCAGCGCACGCTCGTCGACGACCGCGTCGATGCGCATGCGGTCGGTCTCCTGGTTGTTCACCGCGACGTGCTTGAGCGACGCGGCGACGTCCTGCGACTGGATCCCGCGGATCAGCGCGGCGGCGAGGTCGCCGGACAGCAGCGGGTCCTCCGACAGGTACTCGAAGTTCCGGCCGCACAGCGGCGAGCGCTTGATGTTCGCGCCCGGGCCGAGCAGCACCGCCACCTGGTGCGCGGCGGACTCGACGCCCAGCGCGGTCCCGACCTCGGTGAGCAGCGCGGGGTTCCACGTGGAACCGAGCCCGGCCGCCGGCGGGAAGCAGGTGGCCCGTTCCGCGACGGCGACGCCCAGGTGGTCGGTGGCGCCCGCCTGCTTGCGCAGCCCGTGCGGCCCGTCGGTGAGCATGAACGACTCGATGCCGGCGCGCGGGACCGGCTGGGTGCGCCAGAACGACGACCCGGAGGTCAGGGAGGCGGCCTCGTCGAGCGTCAGGTCGGCGGCGCGGGGGGCGTCGGAGGTCCCGGGCGCGGTGGCGCCGGTCATCCCTTCACCGCCCCGGCCATGATGCCGCTGACGAGCTGCTTGCCCGCGACGACGAACAGCGCGAGCAGCGGCAGGGTGGACATGACGACGCCGGTCATGATCAACGAGTAGTCCTTGAAGTACTGGGACTGCAGCAGCTGGGTGGCCACCGGCAGCGTGGGGTTGGACGAGCCGAGCACGATGAACGGCCAGAAGAAGTTGGTCCAGTTCTGCACGAACGTGAACAGGGCGAGCATCGCCGCGGCCGGGCGCGCGGCGGGCAGCGCGATCGACCAGAACGTCCGGAACATCGACGCGCCGTCGACGCGCGCGGCCTCCACCAGCTCGTAGGGCAGCGCGGTCTCCATGTACTGGGTCATCCAGAACACGCCGAAGGCCGTGACCAGGCCGGGCACGATCACCGCGAGCAGGTTGCCCTGCCAGCCGAGCTTCGACACCACGATGAACAGCGGCACGATGCCGAGCTGGGTGGGCACCGCCATCGTCGCGATGACGAACAGCAGCAGCGGGCGCCGGCCGCGGAACCGCAGCTTGGCGAACGAGTACCCGGCGAGCGTCGAGAACAGCACCACCGAGACCGCGGTGGTGACCGAGACGATCACCGAGTTGCCGAGCGCCTTCCAGAACTGGATGTCGGAGTCCAGCACCCGCTGGACGTTCTCCCAGAGGTTCGTGTCCGGGATCAGCGACGGCACCACGTGCTGCGCGATCGTCCCGGCGTCCGAGGTCGCGAGCAGGAAGGCGTAGTACAGCGGGTAGGCGAACACCAGGATCACCACGGCGAGCACCGAGTAGTTGACCCAGGTCGGCCGGTGCACGTCGCCGGCGCGCTTGAGCCGGCGCGCGCGGGCGTTCGCGGCGCCCCGGCCGCTCATCTGCCGGGTGACGGGGACGGAGGTCATCAGCGGGCACCCTTCGTGGTGGCACGGACGGCGCGACGGGCGGCGCGGTTCCTCGGGGCGCCCTGCGCGCCGTCCGAGGCGATCCGGCTGGTGAGCAGGAAGTTGACCAGGCCGATGGCGATGATCACGAGGAACAGCACCCATGCGATCGCGGACGCGCGGCCGAAGCTCTTCTGCGCGCCCCAGCCGACCTCGTACAGGTACATGGTCACGGTCATCCACTGCCGGTCGGAGCCGCCCTGGCCCCACTGGTCGAACATCCGCGGCTCGTCGAAGATCTGCAGGCCGGCGATGGTCGAGGTGACGATGACGAAGATCATCGTGGGCCGGACCATCGGCACCGTGATGGAGAAGAACTGCCGGATGCGGCCCGCGCCGTCGAGCACCGAGGCCTCGTAGACGTCGGTCGGGATGGCCTGCATGGCGGCGAGCAGGATCAGCGTGTTGTAGCCGATCCAGCGGAAGTTGACCATCGTGGCGATGGCGACGTGGCTGGCCAGCGGCGAGGCGTGCCAGGCGATCGGGTCGACGCCGACCAGCCCCAGCAGCGCGTTGGCGAGGCCCGACTGGTCCGCGAAGACCTTGGAGAAGATGAGGCCCACGGCCACCGGTGCGACGACGTAGGGCAGCAGCACGCCCATGCGCCACAGCGTCTTGGTGCGCAGGTTGGCGTTCAGCAGCGCCGCGAGCACCACGGCGATCATGATCTGCGGCACCGAGGACAGCAGGAAGATCGAGAAGGTGTTGCGCAGCGCCACCCAGAACAGCCGGTCGCCGAGCACGTGGGAGAAGTTCTCCGTCCCCACGAAGTCGCCCTGGCCGCCGATGAGGTTCCAGTCGTGCAGCGAGACCCAGGCGGTGTAGAGCAGCGGGAACAGCCCGACGACCGCGAACAGGAGGAAGAACGGCGAGACGTAGAGGTACGGCGACAGCCGCACGTCCCACCGGCTCATCCGCTGCGAGAACCCGACGCGCCGGCTGGCGGTCGGGGGCGTCGTTCTGCTGGTCATGACTGCTCTTTCGCGGCTCGGGGCGGGTGCGGGGCCGGCGCTGTGCTGGGTGACGTGCCGGGGACGGGCGCGGCGGGCCGTGCTGGGCACGACCCGCCGCCGGGGCGTCAGCCCAGGGACTCGACCTCGGAGACGAACTTGTTCCACGAGGACTCGGCGTCGTCGGTCTTCGCGACGTCCACGCGGTCGATCGCGTCCCGCATCGCGTCGGTCAGCGCGAAGAACAGCGGGCCCTTGTGCGCGGTGGACTCGATGCCCGCCGCGGCGCTGGCGTAGATCTCACCGGTGGGCGCGTCGTTGAAGTCCGCGTTGACCAGCGACGTCACGGCGTCCGCGGCCTGCGCCTCGGTGGCGCTCGGGAAGTTGCCCGAGGCCTCGAAGGCGCGGGCCTGCTGCTCGGGGGCGGTCAGCCACGCGGCGAGGGCCTGGGCCTCGTCGGGGTGCGCGCTCTGCGTGGGCACGGCCAGGTAGGAGCCGCCCCAGTTGCCGCCGCCGCCGGGGAACACGTCGGCGATGTCCCACACCGCGTCCGAGCCGGCGGAGTTGCCGGCGATGGTGTTGAGCATCCAGCTCGGCGCGAGCATCGTCGCGAACTGGTCGCCCTGGAACGCGGCCTGCCAGTCGGTGCTCCACTGGCTCAGGCCGGCGGACAGACCGGCGGCCGCCGCGTCGGTGACGGTGTCGTAGTACGCGCGGACGTCGGGGTTCTCGAGCGCGATCAGGGTGTCGTCGTCGTCCTCGTACGGGTTCGCGAGCTGGTTGATCATGCCCTCGTAGACGGCGTCGGCCGAGTCGAACCAGGCGATGCCGGTCGCGTCGGTGAACTGCTGGCCGACCTCGAGGTACGTGTCCCAGGTCGCGTCGTCCCCGCCGAGCAGCGCGGCGACCGACTCGCGGTCGGACGGCAGGCCCGCGGCCTCGAACAGGTCGGCGCGGTAGGCGATGACCTCGGGGCCGATGTCGGTGCCGTAGCCGATGAGCTCGCCGTCCGCGGTGGTGGCGTCCGCGAGCTTCCACTCGGGCCAGCGGCCCTCGACGTCCTCGGAGGACAGGTCGACGAACAAGTCGGAGTACTCCATCAGCTCGGGGAGCCAGGAGACGTCGACCGCGACGACGTCGGTGAGGCCGGAGCTGGCGGCGAGGCCGGTGATGATCTTCTCGCGCAGCTCGTCACCCGTGGAGGCCTTGGTCTGCTCGACCACGATCCCCGGGTTCTCGTCCATGTACTCCTGGATGAGCTGGTCGTACCCGAACTCGTTGAACGTGCTGATCGTCAGGGTGATCGTCCCGTCCGCGGCGGCGCCGTCGTCCGACGACCCCCCGCACGCCGTGAGGACGAGGGCTCCCGCGGCGACGCCCGCCGCGACACCCAGCCACCTGGTTCCTGCTCGCACTTGTCGACTCCTTCATCGCTCGGACGTCACCGTCCGCCGGTCCAAAACGGAACCGGTTCCATGTACGCTCAGCATTCTGTGCCGCCGGGTCGGCCGTGTCAAAGACGGCCCAGGTGAGCGGCCCGGATCCACCCTTCCCGCCCGCACCGCCGACGGTGACGCGGGGTCACGCCAGAGAGGACGCGCCCGTGCGCAACCAGGTTCAGCTGATCGTCTACGCGGACCGGTTCGGAGGCTCCCTGCCCCGCACCGCCGGCACCGTCCGCGAGGTCTTCGGCGACGCCGTCGGCGGCGTGCACCTGCTGCCGTTCTTCACCCCGTACGACGGCGCGGACGCCGGTTTCGACCCCACCGACCACACCGTCGTCGACCCGCGCCTGGGCACCTGGGACGACGTGCGCGAGCTCGGGACCACCCACGACACCGTCGTCGACGTCATCGTCAACCACGTCTCGGCGCAGTCGCCGCAGTTCACGGACGTGGTCGCCCGCGGGGAGGACTCCCCCTACGCCGGCATGTTCCTCACCTTCGCCTCCGTGTACCCCGACGGCGCGACCGAGGAGGAGCTCACCCGCCTCTACCGGCCGCGGCCCGGGCTGCCCTTCACCCCGGTCGTCCTCGGCGGGCGCCCGCGGCTGGCGTGGACCACGTTCACCGCGCAGCAGATCGACATCGACGTGCGCTCCGTGGCCGGCGACGCGTACCTGGACCAGGTGCTGCGCACCCTCGCCGACGCCGGCGTGACGCTGATCCGCCTGGACGCCGTCGGCTACGCCGTGAAGACGCCCGGGACCACCTCGTTCATGACGCCGGAGACGTTCGCGTTCATCGACGCCTTCACCGCCCGGGCCCGCGACCTCGGCCTCGAGGTGCTGGTCGAGGTGCACTCCTACTACCGCACGCAGGTGGAGATCGGCGCCCGCGTCGACCGGGTCTACGACTTCGCGCTCCCCCCGCTGGTGCTGCACGCCCTCACCGCCGGGGACGTCGACCCGCTGCGCGCCTGGCTGCGGGTCCGGCCGCAGAACGCCATCACCGTGCTCGACACCCACGACGGCATCGGCGTGATCGACGTCGGGGCCGACTCCGCCGGGACCGGCGCCCCCGGGCTGCTCACCCCCGCGCAGATCGACGCCCTCGTCGAGGGGATCCACGAGCGCACCCGCGGCGAGAGCCGCCGGGCCACGGGCGCCGCCGCGTCCAACCTCGACCTCTACCAGGTCAACGCCACGTACTACGACGCCCTCGGGGCCGACGACGTCCGCTACCTCACGGCCCGGGCGATCCAGTTCTTCACCCCCGGGATCCCCCAGGTGTACTACGTCGGGGCGCTGGCGGGCGGCAACGACCTGGAGCTGCTCGCGCGCACCGGCGTCGGCCGCGACATCAACCGGCACGTGTACACGCCCGAGGAGATCACGGCCGAGGCCGGACGACCCGTGGTCCGCGCGCTGATCGCGCTCATGCGGCTGCGCAGCCACCACCCCGCGTTCGACGGCACCTGCGAGGTCGCCGACGGCCCGGCCGACGCGCTGACGCTGACCTGGACCCGGGAGGACGCCCGCGCCACGCTCGTCGTCGACGCCCGCTCCGGGACCGGGGCGATCACGGTCACCCGCGCCGACGGCTCCGTCGCGACGGTGACCGACCTGCTCGACGCCGCGGCGCTCGACGCGCTCTGACGGACCGCGCCTCAGCGCCCCTCGACCGTCTCCCGCCGCTTCTGCCGGATCGGCCGGGCGGGCTCGTGCTCGCCGTTCCACACCTGCAGCGACCGCCACACCGCGGCGGCGACGGGGACGGCGAGCACGGCCCCGGTGATGCCCGCGAGCACCGTCCCGACCGTGACCGCGACCAGGATCACCAGCGGGTGCAGCGCGAGCGAGCGCGCCATGACGACGGGCTGCAGGAAGTTGCCCTCCAGCTGGTTCACGGCGATGACGATGCCGACGACGATCAGCGCGTCCACCGGGCCGTTCGCCACCAGGGTGACCAGCGCCGCCAGCGCCCCGGCCGTCACGGCCCCGACGAGCGGGATGAACGCCAGCAGGAACACCAGCACGGCCAGCGGGATCGCGAGCGGCACGCCCATGACGACGAGGCCGATCCCGATGCCGATCGCGTCCACGGCCGCGACGATCGCCGTCCCGCGCAGGTAGCCGCCCATCGTGGTGACGGTCGCGTCCCCGACCCGGCGGCCGCGCGCGTAGCCCTCGCCGTCGAACGGGCGCAGCACGAACTCCCAGATGCGCGGCCCGTCCTTGAGGAAGAAGAACAGCACGACGCCGGTCAGCACCAGGCCGGTCACGAACGTCACGGTGGCCGAGACGCCCGCGAGCGCCCCGGCGCCGAACGAGCTGGACGTGAGGAACCCGGTCACGGCCTCCCGCGCGTCGGCGATCTGCTGGTCGCTGATCTCGAACGGCAGCCCGGTCAGCAGGTCCTGCAGCTCGCCGAACCCGGACGTGGCCTGCTCGGCGAGCTCGTCCCACTGCCCGGCGACGGCCCGCACGACCGCGGTCATGACGCCGCCGAACACCGCGAGGATGCCGAGCAGCGCGAGCCAGGTCGCGACGATGGACGGCAGGCCGTGCCGCCGCAGCCAGGACACCACCGGGTGGATCGCGCAGGCGAGCACCAGCGCGATCAGCACCGGGACCACGACCACCGTCAGGCGGGTGACCGCGAGCACCGCGACGGCGACGACCGCGAGCAGGGCGAGCACCTGCAGCGAGCGCGCTCCGATCCGGCCGAACCCGTCGGCCCACACCGAGGTCGGGCCCCCGGCGTCCGCGGCCGACGTCCCCGGCCGCTCCCCCGTCGCCGGTCTCCGGCTCCACCACATGTCCACCCCGTCCGCCGACCGCTCCGACCAGCGAGGCTACGGGCTCGTCGCGCCCCCTGCGCGGCGACGAGCCCGTGGCGTCGCGGCGGTGCCGCTCACCCCGCGTCGGGGAGCACCCGCGGGCCGCGCAGCGTCACCTGGAGGCTGCCGCCGACCTCCAGGTCCACCCGGGTGCAGGCCGCGTCGGGGTCCTCGATGGTCGCGGTCGGCCAGTGGTGCTCCGTCCCGATCGCCGCCGCGACGACGGCCTCGGCCTCGGGCAGCGCGACGCAGGCGTCCGCGATCCCGGCCCGCAGCGCGTCCCGCACGGTCTGCACGAACGGCACGACGTCACCCCGCGCCACCATCGTCTCCAGCGAGTCCCGGGACTCCGGCCGGACCAGGAGCACGCCGGCGTCCCGGTCGGCGCCGAGGTCCGCGCACTCCCCCGGGACCTCGGCGGGCTCGCCCTGCTCGACCCGCCAGCCGGTCAGGCCCAGGCGGTCGAGCTCCGCCTGCGCCGCCACGGTCAGGACCTCGGGCGAGGGGCAGGTGGCGTCCGGGCCGTCGACCAGGTCGTGCAGCGACGCCTCGAGCTCCCGCGCTGCCAGGTCGGCCGGCGAGGCCGTCGCGAGGACCGTCGCGCCCTCCGGGACCTGGTCCCGCGGGACGACGACCACCGGGTGCCACGCGTCGGCGAACGCGACGGGATCCGGGATCGGGGGGAGACCCGCGAGGTCCTGGTAGGTCACGCAGTCGGCGATCGGGTCGCCCGTGAGCGACGGCCCGCCGCTGGTCAGGTCGCCGTGCGCGCCCCGCGGCCCGTAGTCCAGGCTGCACGTGATCCCGTCGGCCCCGCCGTCCCCGGCGTACCAGCTCCGGTAGCCCGCGTACGCCGCGCCGCCGCCGACCAGCAGCGCCACGACCCCGCCCGCCACGACGGTGCGCCGCGTCCACCGCAGCCCGCGGGTCCGGCCGGGCCGCCCGCCGTCGGCGGTCGCGATCCCGGAGCGGAACGCCCGCAGGACGGTCGGGTCGAGGCCGTCCAGGTCCGTGCGGCGGGCCGGGTCGGCCGCCCGCAGCCCGGCCAGCAGGTCCTCGGTGCTCGTGCCGTCGTTCCTCATGCCTCCTCCGTCCCCGGACGCAGGGTGGCGGGGGCGACGAGCGCCGCCCGTCCCCGGTCCGTCGTCGCCGCCTGTCCGGTCCACCGTGCCGTCCCCTCCGGGTCCGGCTCCTGGGTGAGCTGCGCCATCCGCTGCGCCAGCCGGGTGCGTGCGCGGTGCAGCCGGACCCGGACGGCGGTCCGGGAGATGCCGAGCACGAGCGCGATCTCGTCCCGCGCGAGCTCCTCCCAGGCGACCAGCCGGAGCACCTCCTGGTCCGCCTCGGGCAGCCCGCGCAGGGCCTCGGCGAGTGGCGTGGTCGGCTCGCCGGGGTCGGGATCGGGGGTCGCGGCGGTCAGCTGCTCGCGCAGCCGCTCGGTCAGCGCGTCCCGGCGGCGCTCGCCCCGGTACAGGTTCGCGAGCACCCGGCGGGCGACGCCGAACAGCCACGGCCGGGCCGCCTCGCCGTCGGGGACGTCGTCCAGCCGCCGCCAGGCGACGAGGTAGGTCTCGGCGACCACGTCCGCCGCGTCGGCGGGGTCGCTCACGCGCCGCAGCGCGTAGGCGAGCAGTGGTCGGTGGGTGCGGTCGAAGAGGGCGGCGAACCGCTCGTCCGGTGTCATCGGTGCCCTTCCACGTCAGGGGAGCCTGCCACCCCTCACGTGTCCGGGACCGCCCGCGGCGTTACCGCCGCGGGCGGACGGGTCTCACAGCGGGTAGTGCCCCGCCGCCGCGTCGAGCGCCGGCCCGAAGTCCACCAGCCGCTCCCCGACCCGGTAGCGGTACCGGTCGACCTGCTCGGTGTCCGGGTCGCCCGCGAGGAACGCCCGCAGGTCCGGGAGGTCGGCCGCCTCCACCCAGTGCGGCGGGTCGGACACCGCCCGGAAGCCCGAGAGCGTGGCGCAGTCCCGGAGCCACTGCATCTGCTCGTCGCTCAGCAGGTTCCGGCGCCGGCGGAAGTACACGGCGTCCGGGTCCAGCCCGACCAGACCGCGCAGCCACAGCCGGTGCACGGCGTTCGACAGCGCGTTGCGGGCGGTGGCGTCGGACGGGTCGTCGGTCGCGTAGTTGTCCCACATGGGCGCGACGTCCGGCCCGGTGCGGACCGCGTTGAGCACGCCGAGGGACGGGAACACCGGGGCTCCGGAGCCGAGCAGGTACACGTCCGGCCCGACGGTCTCGCGCACGGTCTCGATCGCGAGCCGGTAGGCGGCCTCCCGGTCGACGTCCTGGCTGCGGCGGCCGGCGACCGCGCCGGCGTTGACGAAGTCGAGCTTGAGGTAGGTGAACCCCCAGTCATGCACGGCGCGGCCGACGGTCTCGGCCAGGTAGGCGCGCGCGTCGGCCCGGGTGAAGTCGAGGGTGACGTACCCGCTGCCCCAGTTCGTCCCGGCGACCACCGGCAGGCCGTCCGGCCCGCGCAGCAGCAGCTCCGGGTGCTCCCGCACGACGGCGGCGTCCGGCAGCGCGATGAACGGCGCGATCCACAGGCCCGGCCGCATGCCGTGGTCGGTGATGGAGGTCGCGACGTCCCGCATGCCCGCGGCGAACTTCGCGTTCGGCTGCCAGTCGCCGACCCGCTCCTCCCAGCCGTCGTCGACCTGCACCGTGCCGAACCCCAGCCCGGGCAGGTCGGGGACGACGCGGTCGAGCTCGGTGCGGGAGATCTCCTCGTAGTACGAGTACCAGGACGACCAGACCGGGCCGGGGTCGGCGGGCAGCACGCCCCACCGGTCCGCCAGCAGGTCCCGGTACCGGGCCAGGACCTCGGCCTCCCGGCCGCGCAGCAGCACCCACAGCGCGGCCGCGCCGGTCTCCGTCCACGCCGCGAGCACGTCGGTGTCGGCGTGCAGCCGCGGGGTCTCGCCCTCGAGGCAGCCGAGCAGCACGCTCTGCGTCCCGCGGGTCAGCACCAGCACCCAGGAGGAGTGGTGCCGCGCCGGGTCGTCCCAGCCGGCGTCGTCGGCCGTCTGCCGCCGGACCGCGCTCGCGACCCGCAGCGGCGCGTCGGCCAGCCGGCGCCAGCCCGTCGGCGACCACGAGTTCTGCCCGTGGCGGTACACCTCGCCGTCCGGCCAGCCGTGCAGCAGCGACACCCGCGCCGCCCGCAGGAACGTCTCCTCCACCGCGGCCGCCGGGCGCGCCCACGCGGGGGCGGCCGGGAGTCGTGCACCGTCGAGGTGCATCGGGAGGGCGGACTGCGTACCAACAACCATCGGGACTCCTCGGTGGACGTGCACGGCGGGAGCGGCGCGCGCGGCGCCGCTCCCGCCGGGTGGGACAGCGGACTACTGGAACAGGGCCTCGACGGCGGCGTTCGCCTCCGTCAGCCGCGCCTGCGGGTCGGCGCCCTGGGCGATCGCCTGCATCGCGTCCTGGACGGCGGTGTTCACCTCGGCCGCGCGGTTGAACGCGGGGAGCATGAACGTCTCGCCCGCGTCGGCCACGGAGACGAACGCGGTGGAGTCGATGCCGGCCTCCTCGCGCGCCGCCATGGCCGCGTCGGTGCCCGAGCTGAGCGCCGGGAAGATCAGGCCGGCGCTGCCGACGGCGTCCTGGCACTCGGCGGACGCCAGGTACTCGACCCACTGCCAGGCCTCGTCCGGGTGGTCGGTGCCCGCCCAGATGACGTCCGACAGCCCGTTCGTCGCGGCGGTGCGGCCCTCGGGGCCCTCCGGCACGGTCGCGAACGCGAGGTCCACGGCCGCGTCCGGGCCGACGTACGTCGAGGCCATCCAGGACCCGGCGATCGTCGACGCCGCGGTGCCGCTGGTGATGACGGCCTCGGTGCCCAGCGAGGACTGCGAGTCGAACGCCGGCATGTAGCCGCCCTCGATCATCTGCTGGATCCAGGCGAGGGTGTCGACGAGCTCCGGGGAGTCGAAGTTGAAGGTCGTCGGCGCGACCGCCTCGTCGCTGTAGGTGAAGCCGTTCGACTGCGCGAAGTTGCCCCAGCCGTTCTGGCCCGTCGCCCCGTCACCCCACTCGGGGTAGTAGCCGTACCGGACCACGTCGTTCTTGTCGTAGGCCGGGTCCAGGCCGTTGCGGCCGGCCGAGTCGAGGGAGAGCGCCCGGACGAGCTCGCCGAACGTGCCGCCGTCCTCGGGGTTCCAGGTGAGGGCGTTCACGTCGTCGGCGGTGTAGCCGGCCTCCTCGGCGGCGGCCACGTCGTAGAGGTAGGCCACCGTGTCCCAGTCCTTCGGGAGCCCGTAGCGCTTGCCGTCGAACACCCAGCGGTCCGCCAGGCCCTCCTTGAAGTCGCCGAGGTCGATGTCGGACGCCGCGACCCGGTCGGTCAGGTCGAGCAGCTGGTTCGTGTCGACGAACTGCAGGAAGTACGAGATCTGGTTGGTGAACACGTCGGGCGCGGTGCCCGCGGTGATCTGGGTGCTGAGGTTCTGCCAGTACTGCGACCAGCCGGTCTGCGTGAGCTTCACGGTGATGTCGGGGTTCGCCTCGTGGAACGTGTCGGCGCAGCCCTGGTAGAGCGGGAGCTGCGTGTCGTCCCAGAGCCAGTAGTCCAGCGTGACCTGCTCGCCGGCGGCGTCGTCGCCGCCCGGGGAGGAGCACGCGCTCAGCGCCAGCACCGATGCTGCCGCGACGAGCGCGACGGCCGTTCTCTTCATGGGTCTTCCCTTCGTGGACATGCGGACAGGGCGGGCGGACGGGTCGTGGGCCGGGCGCGGACGCGCGGCTACTTGCCGCCGGAGAAGTTGAGGGACTGGACCAGCTGCTTGCCCAGGAAGATCAGGATCAGCAGCACGGGCAGGACGGAGAGCGTCGAGCCGGCCATGAGCCCGGTCCAGTCGGGGGACGTGTTGGGCGACTGCTGCTGGAAGACGCCGAGCGCGACGGTGAGCACGCGGGTGCCCTCGGAGCTCCCCGCGACCAGCGGCCACAGGTAGTCCTTCCACATCCCGACGAGCGTGATGAGCATCATCGTGGCGATCGGGCCGCGGCTCATCGGCAGCGCGATCCGCCAGAACCGGCCCAGCGGCCCGACGCCGTCGATCATGGCGGCCTCCTCCACCTCGCGCGGGAGGGACAGGAAGAACTGCCGCAGGAAGAAGATCGCGAACGGGCTGGTGAGCACCGCCGGCGCGACGAGGCCGACCATCGTGTTGAGCAGGTCCAGCTGGCGCATCAGGGCGAAGTTCGGCAGCAGCGTGAAGATCCCCGGGATCATCAGGCCCGCCAGGATCACCGCGAACAGCGCGTCCCGGCCGCGGAACCGCAGCCGGGCGAACGCGTACGCCGCCGCCGCGCAGGCCAGGGTCTGCAGCACCGCGACCGACCCGGCGTAGACCAGCGAGTTCAGCGTGTACCGGGCGAAGTCGATGCTCGCGCCCGTGCCGCCGGCGGCGACCGCCTCCTCGATCGAGGTCAGGCCGAGCACCCGCCGGAAGTTCACCAGCGTCGGGTCCGTGGGCCACAGCCGGCTCGCGTCGGCGATCAGGCCGCCCGCCGGGGTGAGCGCGGTGCGCACCATCCAGTAGAACGGGAACACCGTGGCGAGGACGACGGCGCCGACGACGAGCCAGGCGACCACCCGGCCGGCCGGCGGGGCGGGCCGACGACGGCGGGCGGCCGGTCGGGCGGCGGGGCGGGCGGCGGCGAGGCGGACGGCGGGCGCGCTCATGACAGGTCCGATCGGTCCGCGCGCATGAGGCGCATCTGCACGTAGGTGAGGGCGCCCAGGATCAGGACGAGGATCAGCGAGATCGCCGAGGCGTAGCCCATCCGGTAGAACGAGAAGGCCTGCTGGTAGATGGTGTAGTAGATGACCCGGACCTCGGGGATCGGGTTGTTCCCGTACCCGACCTGCACCAGGTCGAACACCTGGAACGACCCGATCAGGGACACCACCACGACGAGCGCCAGCACCGGCCGGATCAGCGGCAGCGTGATCCGCACGAACATCCGGGTCTCCCCGGCGCCGTCCAGCGCGCCCGCCTCGTAGAGGTCGCCGGGCACCTGGAGCATCCCCGCGTAGAGCAGCAGGGCGGTGTAGCCCAGGCCCGACCACACCGAGATGACCACGACGATCCAGAGCGCCGCGTCGGCGTTGTAGAACGTCACGCCGTGGAGTCCGACGTCGTCCAGCAGGTTCTTGAGGAACCCGACGTTCGCGTCCAGCAGCCAGCCCCAGATCAGCGCGATGGCCACGTTGGGCACCAGCCACGGCAGCAGCAGCAGGGACCGTACCCAGGTCCGCAGCTGCAGCCGCTGCATCAGCGCCGCCAGCACGAGCGCGAGCACCATGACCAGGACGATGTTGAGCAGCGCGAACACGGCGGTGATCCGCAGCGAGGCCCACACCTGCGGGTCGTCGAGGATCTCGCGGAAGTTGCCGGGACCGACGAAGGACGGCTCGCTGAGCAGGTCGAAGTCCGTGACCGAGTACCAGGCGCCGCGCACCGTCGGGTAGAGGTAGAACACGGCGAACCCGAGCAGCGCCGGAGCCAGCAGCACGAGCGCGGCGAGCCTCTCCGCCCGGCGCCGGCGCGGTGCGCGCGACCCCGGGCCCTCCGCGGCGGACGGCTCGCCCGTGCGGGCACCGGCCGTCATCAGTCTCGTCATCGAGATCCCTCCCAGGTGGCCGCCCGGAGTGGGCGACGGGGGTTAGGCAAACAGCCCGCCTAGGTTTTGTCAACGTGTTCGCATAACCTGAGCGTGGGAACTGGCGGACGCACGGGTCGCCTGCCGTACATTCGCGGCAGGCGGGCGGGTGCAGCAGGGAGGAGACGTGCAGGTGGCGGGACGCGAGAACCGGGTGCGGGAGCTCAACCTGCTCCGGACCTTCCGGGAGATCCGCCGCGGCTCCGGGCAGACCACCGCCGGGCTGAGCCGCGCGACCGGGCTGTCCCGGCCGAGCATCGGCTCCCTGGTCGCGGAGCTCGTCGGCCTCGGCTGGGTCGAGGTGGTCGACCCGGTCCCGGACGGGCTCGGCGGCCGGCCGCCGCAGCGCTACCGGTTCCGGGCCGACGCGGGGCACGTCGTCGGGCTGGACATCGGCGTGCACCGGGTCACCGCGGTGGTCGCCGACCTCGCGGGCACGGTGGTCGCGGCGAGCGAGCTCGCGGTCGAGCCCGCGGCCGCCCCGCCCCGGCGCCTCGCGCGGGTCGACGCCGCCGTCCAGGAGGCGCTGACCACCGCCGGCATGACCGTCGACGACATCTGGTCCGTCGCCGCCGCCGTCACCGGCCCCGTCGACGCGACGGGCCGCACCTCGCTGTTCAGCCCGCTCCCCGACTGGACCGAGGTGGACCTCGTCGGCCACCTGCGCCGCACCGTCGACCGGCCCGTCAGCGTCGAGAACGACGTGAAGCTCGCGCTGCTCGCCGAGCAGGAGTGGGGCGTCGCCCGCGGGTCGAAGGACGTCGTCTACGTCCTCGCCGGCCTGCGCACCGGCGCCGCCGCCCTGGTGAACGGCCGCCTCGTCACCGGCCACGCCGGGGCCGCCGGGGAGATCGGCGCGCTCGCCGCGGTCCGGTGGAAGCGCGCCGTCGAACGGCTCGCGGAGGTCCCCGGGATGCCGGACGACGTCCGGGAGAGCGGCTTCGCGGCCTGGACCTTCGAGCAGGCGCGCCTCGGCGACCCGCAGGCCCGGAAGACGGTGCGCAAGTACGCCCGCGACGTCGCGACCGGCGCGGCCGCGCTCGTGCTGACGCTGGACCCGGAGATCGTCGTGCTCGGTGGCGGGAACACCCCGTGGGCCGACCTCTGGGTGCCGGAGTTCGGCGCCACCGTCGGGCGCAGCGTCATCCGGATGCCGGAGGTCCGGGTGTCGTCGATGGGGGGCGACCACGTCGCGCGCGGCGCGGTGCGCCGGGCGACGGCCGACGTCGAGGCGGCGTGCTTCACCACCCGGGTGCTGCCGGCGCGGCGGCCGGACGGGGACGGCTGACCCGCCCCAGGTCGGTTCAGGGCCGGACCGCGACACCCGCGCTGGTCCGCGTCACGGACAGGTACCCCGACCGGGAGCCCGTGACCCGCACCGTGACGGTCGCGCCGGCGTCCGCGGCCGTGAGCACGTAGCTCGCTCGCGCCGCGCCGCTGATCGCCGCCCCGTCCCGGTACCAGCGGTATGCCAGCGTCACCGGTCCGGGCCCCCAGGCGCCGGCCTTCGCCGTCAGCGTCCGCCCGGCGGCGGGGGTCCCCGACACGATCGGCGTCGGGGTCGCGGTCAGCGCGCGGCGCACGGTCACGGCCGCACTCGCCCGCACCACCGAGGTGTAGCCGGAGCGGGCCCCGGTCACGCGCACGGTCAGCGCGGCTCCCGCGTCGCCGGAGGTCGCCCGGTAGGTCGCCTTCGTCGCACCCGGGATCGCGACGCCGCCGCGGTACCACCGGTACGACAGCGACACGGGGGCGGGCCCCCAGGTACCGGGCTTCGCGCTCAGCGTCGCACCCACCACCGCGGTACCCGAGACGGTCGGGACGGGTGCCGCCGTGAGCACCCGCGGGACGGAGACCGCGGCGCTGCCGCGGGTGACCGCGAGGTAGCCGGACCGGCTGCCCGTCACCTGGACGGTGACCTTCCGACCGCCGTCCGCGCTCGTGAGCCGGTAGGTCGCCTTCGTGGCCCCGGAGATCGCCGTCCCGTCCCGCAGCCACCGGTACGACAGCGTCACGGGTGCCGGTCCCCACGTGCCGGGCCTCGCGGTCAGCGTGGCCCCGACCGCCTTCGTGCCCGAGACGGTCGGTGCCGGGGTCGCGGACAGCGGGCGCAGCACGGTCGCCGCCGCGCTGGTGCGCGCGACGGACGTGAACCCGGACCGCGCCCCCGTGACGGTCACCGTGACCCTGCGGCCCGCGTCGGCGGCGGTCAGCCGGTAGGTCGCCTTCGTGGCGCCGGAGACCGCGACGCCGTTCCGCGACCACCGGTAGGTCAGCGTCACAGGCGTCGGCGCCCACGCGCCGGGCCTCGCGGTCAGCGTGGCCCCGACGACGGGCGTGCCGGCGACCGTCGGTGTCGGCGATGCGGTCAGGGTGCCCCCGACGACGGCCGTGCTCGTGCGGCTGGCACTCGTGTACCCGGACCGTCCGCCGGTGACGGAGACGGTGATCTTCCGACCCCGGTCGGTGGTCGTGACCGTGTAGGTCGCCTTCGTGGCCCCGGCGATCGCGACGCCGTCACGCAGCCACCGGTACGTCAGCACCACGGGTGCGGGCGCCCATGTACCGGGGTTCGCCGTGAGCGTCGACCCCACCCCGGCGGTGCCGCTGATCGTCGGGACGGGAGTCGTGGTCAGCACCCCGGTGACCGTGACCGCCGTACTGGTCCTGGCCGTGCTCGTGTACCCGGCACGCCCCCCGGTGACGGTGACCGCGATCCGCCGACCGACGTCGGCAGCCGTCGGCACGTAGGTCGCAGCGGTCGCCCCGGGGACGGCGACGCCGTCACGCGACCACTGGTAGCCGACAGACGTCGGTTGCGGGGACCAGGTGCCGGGCGTCGCGGTGAGGGTGCTGCCGACGCGGGCCGTCCCGGTGATCGTGGGGTCCGGGGACGCCGCGAACGGGATGTCATCGGGTGCGTCGGGCAGCGCGAGCCGGGACAGCACGACGCCGCCGGAGCCGTCGGACCAGCCGAGCAGCGAGCCGTGCAGGGAGACGGCGGGGCCGTAGACGTAGTTCGGTTCCGCCGCAGGGCTGAGGGTCGCGAACGGCTCGTCGGAGTCCAGGGAGAACACCTGGATCGAGGCGGAGCGGTAGCCGCCGTACTCCGTCCGGTCCTCCGGGCGGTACTCCCAGTCGCGGCCGAGGGAGATCGCGAACGCGTTCCCGGACCGGGAGAGCTGTCGGAGGTCTCCCGCGTCGTCCGTGCCTGCCGTGACCGCCGCCGCGGGCCCGGTGAGCGGCACGAGCGGTCCGGGGTGGGCGGGGTCGCGCAGGTCGGCGGTGTAGAACCGGTGCACCGGCTCCCACGTGGTGTCGTCCGGGTACTCACGCACCCAGATCAGCAGCCGCCCGTCCTCGAGGCTGAGGTGGCCGACGACGCCGTACAGCGGCGTCTCCAGCCCGGCCACGGTCCCCACGAGGGCGGCAGGTCGGGACCCTGCCGTGTCGAGCGACCAGACCTCCCCGTCTGTGTCGACCCACACGGCGACCGCGCCCTCGCTCGCGAGGAAGCATCCGGAGTCGGCGTCGGTGAAGACCGGTCGTCCGTAGTGCCAGACCTCCGTCTCGAACACGGGGTCACCGGTCCGCAGGTCGAACGAGAGGCACGAGCCGGTGAGGTCGAGCCGCCCGTCGTGTATCCGGTAGCTGGTCCCGTCGTCCACCACCTCGTGAGACCACACCATCGTGCCGTCCCGGAACACGCTGAGATCGCTGAGCCCGTGCTCGTTCGGGGTGACGCGGGCCTCGAGGTCGCCTTCACGCCACGGGGCGTGGTCGATGAACTCGGCGCGCGTGCTCATGTCCGCCGTCCGGATCCGCCCCTGCGCGAGCACCGTCGCGTCACCGTCCAGCGTGTAGCCGCGGCTCCACAGCGCCCCGCCGGTCACGGAGTCGTCGCTCCAGGACACGGAGTCGCCGCTCACGGACAGGTTGTACACGTTCGCCGCGTTGCCCATCAGCGGCAGCGCCGCCGCGACCACGGGCGTGTACGCAGCAGGGTCGTCGTAGCGGTAGACGTAGCCGCGCAGCAGCACGTCCGACCCGACCCACGGGTCGGACAGCGGACCGTTCAGGCCCGGAGGCATGAACACCACCCGACCGTCCGACGCGGCGGTGACCGTCCCGCGCGGGTCGTCACGGGAGATCTGCGACGCGGTCGCGCGACCGTCCGCGTGCCCGATCGTCAGCATCGGGTACGCCGGTCCGTTGAAGAGCGTCGCGCCGGGCAGGGTGAGCAGGTTCGACTCCCGCTGCGCGTCCCAGCGCCGGACGGGCTGGTCCGGGCTGAAGCGGTACACCGCGCCCGTCACCACGCCGTCCCCGGGCGACTCGTAGCCGTTGGCCTCGGGGTCCTTCCACCACTGCGCCAGGTGCACGCTCACGGCGGATCCGGAGACGGACATCTTCGAGTCCCAGATCGAGTACGCCCTCCCCGGCGCCCAGGAGCGCC
>DAMBCY010000024.1:0-18976 GCA_032056255.1 Cellulomonas sp.
ACCGCGCCCTCCCCCACCCGCGGCGGCGTCCCCGCGGCGACCCAGGCGGCGCGCACCCGGCCGAGCACGGGGGCGGTGCCGTGGTGCGACACGTGCACGTCGAGCGCCAGCGGCCCGTCCGGCACCGGCAGGTCCGCGCCGGCGTGCCGCGGGACCAGGTCGAGCACCAGGACGGTGTCGGCGTTGGCGTCCCGGGGGTCGAGGCCACCGAGGTCCTTGGGGCGGCGGTCGGCGTCGCGCAGGCCGGCCATCTCGTGCTCGACGTCGGCGAGCTCGGTGTAGACGTAGCCGGCGAACCGGTCGTGGCGGCGGAGCTCCTGGGTCTGCCAGCGCAGGTGCCAGGCGCGCTCGAGCGACGTGAACCCGGCGCCGTACTCGCTGTTCAGGATCGGCACGCCCCGGCGGGGGAACGCGGCGGAGCCGTAGAACGACTTGTCGACCACGAAGTCCGGGCCGAGCTTCACCGGGAAGTCCTCGCGGGTGCCGTCCGCGAGCGCCGCGACGTTCGCCGCCCAGGCCGCGGGGTCCTCGTCGTAGTAGTGCCAGTCAACCAGGTCGGACCGCACGTGCGCCCAGCCGGAGTTCTCCACGACGGGCCGGGTGTCGTCCAGGGCGTGCATCGCGTCGTACGCCGACGACGCCGCCGCGGCCCGGGACGCCGATCCGGGGATGTCCCAGTCCAGGCCCCACTCCTCGTTGTACAGGCCCCACACGACGATCGACGGGTGGTTGCCGTCGCGCTCGACCATCGGGGCGAGCTGCGCCTCGAACGCGGCGTGCGCCTCCGGGGTGAACCGGCTCGGGGCCGGCGGCTCGGCCCAGACGAGCACGCCGAGGCGGTCGGCGGCGTGCAGCCAGCGCGGGTCCTCGAGCTTGAGGTGCTTGCGGACCATCGTGTACCCGAGCTCGCGGGCCAGCGTGAGGTCGGCGAGCAGCGCCTCCGTCGACGGCGCCGTGAGCCCGGACGACGGCCAGTAGCCCTGGTCGAGCACGCCGCGCAGGTAGAGGCGCTCGCCGTTGAGGAACAGCTGCTCGCCGCGGGTCTCGACGCGGCGCAGGCCGCCGGTCACCCGGACCAGGTCGTCCGCCACGCGCACCGCGAGCCGGTACAGGTGCGGGTCGGCGGGGCTCCACGGCCGGGGCTCGCGCAGGTCCAGCCGGCCGGTGGCGAGCCCGGCCGCGTCGGCCACCAGGTCCACCGCCTCGCCGGAGCCCTCGGCCGCCACGCGGACCGACGCGCCCGCGGGGGCGTCGCCCGCCACCCGCACCGTGACGTCGAACCCGGTGAGCGAGTCACCGCGCACGGCCACCGCCGCCGCATACGTCCGGCCGCGGACCTCCAGCCAGACGCTCTGCCAGATGCCGGACGTCGGGGTGAACGCGACGCCGTCGTAGTCGTCGCGCGGGATCGAGCGCTGCTTGCCGTGCGGGATGGACCGCTTGTCGGCGGGTGCGTCGACCTCGACCTCCAGCACCGCGGGGACGCCGGGGGTCAGCGCGTCGGTGACGTCGACCTCGAACGGCGTGGTCCCGCCGACGTGCTCGGCGACCTCGACGCCGTCGACGCGGACCCGCGCCCGGTGGTGCACCGCGCCGAAGCACAGAGCGACCCGGGCGCCGGCCCACGCGGCGGGCGCGACCAGGGTGCGCCGGTACGTGGCGTGCTCCAGCCAGGTGCGGGCGACGCCGGACGCGGCGGTCTCCCAGGCGAACGGGACGACGACGGGCACGGTGCCCTCGGGCAGGTCGAGCTCCCAGGTGCCGTCGAGCGGCTCCCAGCGGTCGGAGCGGTCGCGGTCGGGGCGCGGGAAGCCGGCGTGCGGCAGGCGCGTCGGGGCGGAGGTCATGGGTGCGGGGCCTTTCGGGAGGAGCGGGGGTCAGCCCTTGACGCTTCCGGCGAGGATGCCGTTGATGAAGTGCTTCTGGAGGGCGATGAAGACGATGAGCAGCGGGATCAGCGCGATGGACGCGGCGGCGAGCAGCTCGCCGGTGACGGTCGCGTAGTCGGCGCCGATCCGGTTGCCGGTGATGTTCTGCGCCAGCGTGGACAGCACGACCTGGAGCGTGGCCATCCGGGACGACGACGCCGCCACGACGGGCCAGACGAAGTCGTTGTAGATGTTCATGACGGTCAGCACCGCGAGGCCGGCGAGCGCCGGGCGGATCACCGGCAGGACGATCCGCCAGAAGATGCCGAACTCGGTGCAGCCGTCGACGCGCGCGGCGTCCAGCAGCTCGTCGGGCACGGCGGCGATCACCTGGCGCATCCAGAAGATCGCGAACGCGTCGACCGCGCCGGGCAGGATCAGCGCCTGGTACGTGTTGACCCAGCCGAGCTCCTTCATCTCCAGCAGCAGCGGGATGATCAGCACGATGGTCGGCAGCATGAGGGTGATGAGCACGGTGCCGAACACCAGGTCGCGGCCCGGGAACGTGTACTTGGCGAACGCGTAGGCGGCGAGCGGCGCGCAGAACAGCGTCAGCGACCCCTTCACCACCAGCACGACGGCGGTGTTGAGGAAGCCCTGCCCGATCGGCACGTCGGCGAACATCCGACGGAAGTTCTCCAGCGTGAGCGCCGACGGGTCGAGCCCGAGCGGGTCGGAGACGATCTGCGTGGCGGGCTTGAACGCCGACACGAGCGCCCAGACGACGGGCGCGAGGAACGCGGCGGCCAGCAGCAGCAGGAACAGCTGGGTGCCGAGCGGTCCGGCGGCCCAGCGGCGGCGCGGTCCGCGGGGTGCGCCCGCAGGGGCCGACGCGCGCGGCGACGACGTCGCGGGGCGGGGGACGTGCGTGGTCACCATGTCAGTCCTCCGTCCGCAGCAGCCGCACGAACAGCAGCGACAGCGCCATGACGACGATCACGAGCAGGAACGAGTTCGCGGCACCGGTGCCGAGGTCGGCCCGGTTGATGTGGTCGTAGAGGTGCAGTCCCGCGGTGGTCGTCGAGCCGTACGGTCCGCCGTCGGTGACGACGAACGGCTCGGCGAACATCTGGAACACCGCGAGGGTCTGCAGCACCACGGAGAACATCAGCGTGCGGCGGACCAGCGGGACGGTGATGCTCCAGAACCGCCGGGCGGGCGAGGCCCCGTCGATGGCCGCCGCCTCGTACACGGCGCCGTCGATGGACTGCAGCCCGGACAGCAGGATCACGACGATGAACCCGGTGGTCTTCCACAGGAAGAGGAGGGCGAGCGTCGGCTTGGCCCACTGCGTGGTGGTGAGCCAGCCGACGTCGGGCAGCCCGACCAGGTTCAGCAGGCCGTTCACCGCGCCGTAGTCCCGGTCGAACACGACGACCCAGATCTGCGCGACCGCCACCAGCGGCGTCACGAACGGCACCAGGAACGCGATCCGGTAGAACCCGCGCATCCGGGTCCTCGCGTTGTCCAGCAGGACCGCGACCACGAGGGCCAGCGCCATCTGCACCGGGACGATCAGCAGCCAGAGCACGGCGGAGTTGCCGAGCGAGGACCAGAACGCGTCGTTGCCGAGCAGGTAGGTGTAGTTGTCCACTCCCACCCACCGCGCCGCGCCGCTCCCCCGCCAGTTCGTGAAGGACAGCCGCAGCGTGAACACCATCGGGTAGACGCTGAACGCGACGAAGATCGCGACGAACGGGGCGACGAAGACGTACGGGGCCACGGCCCGGGGCAGGTGCGGACGGCGCCTGCCCCGGGTCGCGACGGGTGCCGTGGCGGCAGCGGTCACTGCCGGTCCACGAGGTTGGCCTGGATCTCGGCGGTCGACTGCTCGATCACCTGGTCCGGGGTGAGCTCGCCGTCCAGCATCCGCTGCACGTCCGTGCCCAGGTAGTCGACGGCGCCCGCCCACCAGGACGGCGTCGGGGCACCGCCGGGGATCTGCGCGCCCGCCTCGACGGCGGTGGTCCACAGGTCCTGGTCGCCGAGGCCCGCGACCGGACCGAACAGCGGGGTCGACGCGTCGGCCGCGGGCAGGTACGCCGGGATCGACGTGGCGAGGCCGTTCGGGTACGTGTCGTTCGGGCCCCAGACCGCGGAGTAGCCGGCCTCGTCGTACATGAGGAACTCGTAGAACAGCCACGCGAGGTCGGCGTTCTGGCCGGCCTTCGGCAGCACGAACGACGAGCCGCCCATGGCGCCGGACCGCGCGCCGCCCGCCTCCCAGGCCGGCAGCGGCATGGCCCGCCAGTCGCCGGTGGTCTCGGTGAGCTGCTGCTCCGGGGCGAACGAGAACCAGATGGCCCACGGGTAGAACACCTGGTCGCCGCTCTCCAGCGGGCCGACGTCGCTGGGCGACAGGTACTCGGCGCGGGTGCCGAGCCCCTCGGTCTGCACGGTGTCCAGCCAGCCGAGGATCTGCCGGTAGGCGTCGGAGTCGATCCGCAGCTCGCCGTTCTCGTCGGCGAGGCTGGTGCCGAGCTGGCTGGCGTACATCTCCAGCTGCAGCTGTCCGAGGAACGCGCTCTGCTCCAGGTGGATCGGCTTCGCGCTCGGCACGGCCGCCTGGTACTGCCGGGCCGCGTCGAGCAGGTCGTCGTAGGTCTCGATCTGCGTGGCGTCGACGCCGGCGGCCTCGAGCGCGGTCGCGTTGTAGAACAGCAGGCCGGGGTCCAGGTCGAACGGGACGCCGTAGATGCCGCCGCCGAGGGAGTTCACGTCGACCTTCTGCGGCGCGATGTCGGCGACGTACGGGTCGAGCACGTCGGTGAGGTCCCAGAGGTAGTCGGCGTACCCGGCGACCTTGGCGTCGTCGAGGAACACGCCGTCGGGGACGTCGGTCTCCGTGATGAGGGTGTTCTGCAGCTTCGCGTCGATGTCGACGGCCTCGTGGTGCACGACGATGTCGGGGTACACCTCGTTGAAGTCGTCGATCACCGCGTCGAAGACCTGGAACAGGTCGCCGGAGCGGTCCCAGATGGTGATCTCGCCGCTGGGGCTGTCGCCCTGCGGCGCCTGGAGCCGGTCGGCGTCCGCGGTGGTCGCGGCGTCCCCGTCGGGGGTGTCGCCGCCGGAGATGGACGGGCCGCAGGCGGCGAGCGCGGTCGTCGCGGCCAGCAGGCCGGCGGCGAGCGCGAGGGGTCGGGTGCGCCGGGCCGCGGTGGTCCGCGGGCGGCGGTGGATCGGGTGCATCGGCACTCCCTCGTGCGAGCGGGTCGGGACGACCTGGTCTCTGGCGGACCAGTGTCGGTGGATCGGGGACGCGCGGCGTCCCGCGCTTCTTTGCCAACGTGTGCAAACTAGCGCGGGTTTGCACACGTTGCAAGCCCCTATGCTGGACCCGACGACAAGGGGGTACCGATGGCCGCGACTCTGCGGGACGTCGCCGACCACGCGCAGGTCTCCGTCCGCACCGTGTCCAACGTGGTGAGCGGGTACGCGCACGTCAGCGAGAAGATGCGGCGCCGCGTGCAGACCGCCATCGAGGAGCTCGACTACCGGCCCAACCCCGTCGCCCGCACCCTGCGCACCGGCCGCACCGGCGTCCTCGCGCTCGTCGTGCCCGAGATCGACCTGCCCTACTTCGCCGAGCTCGCGCGCGAGATCATCAACGCCGCCGCCGACCTCGGCTACCGCGTCATGGTCGACCAGACCGGCCACGACCACGAGCGCGAGCGCGACCTGCTCACCGGCGCCGACCGGACCATGCTGTTCGACGGCGTGCTGTTCAGCCCCCTGGTCACCCGCGCGGAGCTGCTCGAGATGCAGACCGCCACCACGATGCCGCTCGTGCTGCTCGGCGAGCACGAGTTCGACGGCCGGTACGACCACGTCGCCATCGACAACGTCCAGGCCGCCCGCGACGCCGTGACGCACCTGATCGGGCTCGGGCGCACCCGCGTCGCCGCCATCGGGACGCAGCCCGACGAGGCCTACGCCACCCCGCAGCAGCGCACCACCGGCTACGAGCGGGCGCTCCGCGACGCCGGGCTGGACGTCGACCCGGCGCTGCTGCGGGCCGCCGCGCACTACCGCCGCGCCGACGGGTACGCCGCGACCCGCGCGCTGCTGGCGCTGCCCGACCGGCCCGACGCGATCTTCTGCTACTCCGACCTGCTCGCGATGGGCGCCATGCGCGCCGTGTTCGACGCCGGGCTGCGGGTGCCCGAGGACGTCGCCGTGATCGGCATCGACGACATCGAGGAGGGGCGGTACTCCCGGCCCACCCTGTCGACGGTGTCGCTGGACACGCCGTTCATCGCGCGGGAGGCCGTCGCGCGGATCGCGGCGCGGATCGGGGAGCCGGACGCGCCGGCCGTCGAGGTGACCGCGCCGCACGCGGTGTGCGCGCGGGAGAGCACGGGGGTGGCGTCGTGAGGCGGGGTGCGGGTGAGGCGGCAGGGGCCGGGGCTGCGAGTGCCCGGTCGGCGAGCGCCCGGACCGCCAGGGCCGTGGCGGGCGTGCTCGGCGGGCTCGGGGTGGCCCTGCTGGCCGGGTGCGGCGGGTTGCCCGACGAGCCGACCGTGACCGGCGTGGTCACCGGGGTCGTCGCGGGGGGCTCGCCGCAGCTCACCGAGCCGTCCGACCCGTACGTCGACCAGATCGCCCTGGCGACGCCCGGCACGGAGTACCGGGACGCGTCCGGGGCGTCGATCGAGGCGGCGGACCTGCGCGACGGGGACACCGTGGCCGTGTGGACCGCGGACGGGTGCGCGGAGTCGTTCCCCGTGCAGTGCGAGCTGATCGCGGTGCACGTCACGGACTGACGCGTGCCCGCCACGTGTCCCACCACCGGCGTGTCCTACCCGCCCGGACCCGTTCCTGCGCGACGCGGGCACCGCGTCCACGTCGCCACCGAGCACGTCCGGTCCCCCGCGCAGGACGTCGCGTGGTCGCGGGGGATGCGGCGCGGTCGCGCGAGAGCACCGCGTGGTCGCGCGAGGCGTCGCGTCAGACCAGCCGCAGGCTCGTCAGGCAGGTGAGGTCCTCCGGGCCCGTCGAGACCGTGGCCGTGCCGGTGCCGTCGGCGGACGTGACCGTCACCGTCGCCGTGACGTCGGACGGCAGCCAGAACCCGGTGAACCCGTTGTCGTGCAGCGTCGTGCTCTCGTCGACGTAGACCTCCCCGGACGCGTCGTCGACGATCCGGACCTCGACCTCCTCGCCCCCGAGCTCGCCGGTGCAGGTGGTCAGCGAGTGGAAGTAGCAGTCGTGCGTGCCGTCCACGTAGGGCGCCACGGACAGGTAGTGCTGCCCGTCCGGGGCCGGGACCGTGACCTCGCCGTCGGCGGACGACAGCAGCACGCCGTCCGGGCGGACGGACGCGGTGAGGTCGGTGCGGCGCTCGGCGGCCGGGGTGGCCTCGAGGCTCGCGACGAGCTCCCGCGCACCCAGGGCCGCGAGGGCGTCGAGGTCCGCGGGCGCCGACGCGGACGGGGAGACGAGCTCGTCGGCGACCCGCGCCTCGGGCTCGGAGGACGTGCAGCCCGCGAGCGCGAGGACCAGGGCCAGGCCGGTGGCGGCCGAGGCGGCGAGCAGGGTGGGGCGCCGGGTGGTCGTCATGCGGGCCACCGTAGGCAGGCGGGACCCGCCCCGGCGTGAGCCGGAGGTCCCGGTGCGCCGGTCGGGTCCTCGGTCGGTGCCGCGGCGCGGGCGTCGGGACCGACCCGGAGTCGGGGGTGTCGCGGCCGTCCTGCCGGGTCCGCCGTAGCATCGCGGGCGATGAGCACCGCGGACGCGACCGGCCCCGGCCCGACGAGCCCCGGCGCCCCCGCACGCGCGCTCGTCGAGCGGCACCGCGCCCTGGCGGCGACGGCCCGCGCGGTGCTCGACCACCTGGACGCGGCGACCGTCCGCGTCGCGGCGCTGGTCGAGCAGGACCGCGAGGCCCGGGTGCGCGCGGAGCTCGGCGTGGTGGCCGTCGAGCAGCTCGGCCGGCTCACCGACCGGAACCTGCGGCTGCGGGCGCTGACCGACGCGGGGTACGCCACCGCCGACGCGCTCCTGGGCGTCCCGGCCACCGTGCTGGACGCCGTCCCCGGCGTCGGGACCCGGACGGCCCGCAGCGTGGTCGCCGCCGTCGAGCAGCTGGCGGCCGCCGTGCGCGAGTCCGTGCCGGTGCGGCTCGAGGTCGACCGGTCCGGCCGCCCGGACACCGCCGGCACCGTCGAGGTGCTGCGGCTGCTGGACCGGCTGCTGCGGCTGCGGCCCGTCGTCGAGCCGCACCGCGAGGCGCTGACCGACTACGTCTCGTCCGTGGCGGTGCACGCCGCGAGCGCCGCCCCGGCCACGAACCGGCTGCGGCTCGCGCTGACCCGGCGGGCCGGGCGGGAGCGCGCGGCGCGGGCGCTGGCGGCGCTGGACTCCTGGTCGGGCGTGGTGGACGGCGGTCTCGGCGCCACGATCGAGCGGCTGGCCGCCGCGTGCACGGTTCCCGACACGGCGGCGCCGGGGATCTGGGACGTGTTCGAGCGGCGCTCCGTCGAGCTCTACACCGTGCTCGGCACCATCGTGCCCCTGGCCCAGGACGTGCTGGCCGCGCGCGGCATGCTCACCGCCGAGCTCGCGGAGCGCGTCGCCGCCCACCCGCTCGACACGTCGCTGCTGCGCGTGCCGCTGCGCGGGTACCAGGAGTTCGGGGCGCGGTTCGCGCTCAACCAGGGGCGGGCGCTGCTCGGCGACGAGATGGGGCTCGGCAAGACCATCCAGGCGCTCGCCGCGATCGCCGACCGGGCCGCCGCCGGGGAGCAGCACTTCCTCGTCGTGTGCCCCGCCGGGGTCCTCATCAACTGGCTGCGCGAGACCTCGGCCCGGACGGCGCTGACCCCGCACCGGCTGCACGGGCCGGACCGGTCGGCGGCGATCGCGCGCTGGCACGCCGAGGGCGGGGTCGGCGTCACCACGTTCGAGGCGCTGCCGCACCTGCCGCTCGACGGGCCGCCGCTCGGGATGCTCGTCGTGGACGAGGCGCACTACGTGAAGAACCCGTCCGCGCAGCGGTCGGAGGTCGTCGCCGCGTGGGCCGCCGCCACCTGGCGGGTGCTGCTCCTGACCGGCACCCCGATGGACAACCGGATCGAGGACTTCGTCGCCCTGGTCCGGCTGCTCGACGCCGACCTGGCCGACGGGCTCCCCCGGCACCTCGGGCTGGTCGGCGCCGACACGTTCCGGCGCACCGTCGCCCCCGTCTACCTGCGGCGCAACCAGGCGGACGTGCTGGTGGAGCTGCCGGAGCTCGTGCTCGTCGACGAGTGGGAGGACCTGTCGCCGTCGGGCGAGGCGGTCTACCGGGCGGCCGTCGCGTCGGGGAACCTCATGGCGATGCGCCGCGCGGCGTGGCTCACCCCGGACCCCGCCGACTCGACGAAGCTGGCGCGGCTGGTCGAGATCGTCGCCGAGGCCGGGGCGTCCGGGCACCGCACCGTCGTGTTCTCGTACTTCCGGTCGGTGCTCGACGTGGTCGCCGCCGCCCTGGGCCCCCGGGCGTCCGGGCCGCTCACCGGCGACGTGCCCGCCGACGAGCGCCAGGCGGTCGTCGACGCGTTCTCCGCCGGCCCGCGGGACGGCGTGCTGATCGCGCAGATCACCGTCGGCGGGGTCGGGCTCAACCTGCAGGCGGCGTCCGTCGCCGTGCTGTGCGAGCCGCAGCTCACCCCCGCCGCCGAGGCCCAGGCCGTCGCCCGGCTGCACCGCATGGGGCAGGTCCGCACCGTCGTCGCGCACCGGCTGCTCGCGGAGGACGCGGTGGACGAACGCATCGTCGAGCTGCTGGCCGGGAAGCGGCGGGTGTTCGACGCCTACGTGCGCGAGTCCGCCGTGGCGGCGTCGGCGGTGGCGGCCATCGACGTGACCGAGGCGGGGCTCGCGCGGGAGGTCGTGGCGATGGAGCAGGCGCGGCTGGGGTACGGGGCGGTGTGGGAGGGACTGGCGACCGGGCCGGGTCCGACGGGCTGAGCGCGGGACCGGCCGCGTCGCAGACCGCGACCGGCCGAGGTGGCCGCACCCGACCGGGGTGCCGGGAGTCGAACCCGAGCGCGTGCCAGGCGCCGGACCTGGACGGCTCCCGGCTTCGACACGCAGGACCCGCGACGGCGACGCCGTCCGGCTGCCGACCAGGAGCGACGGCGAGACTACGACGCGGGGGACGCGGGGCGCGCGGTGTCGTCCCACCCGTCGCCCGCCGCGGGACCGGGACGCCGGCGTCCGTGCCCGCGGCGAGATCGCCCTGGCCGGCCGCGAGGCGGTGGTGCCACGATGACCGGCATGGACACGCGTCGACGGACCAGGGCCCTCGCTGCGCTCGTGGCGGCCACCGCCCTGCTGCTGCTCGCCGGGTGCGCCGCCGGGGCGAACCCCTCCGTCGGCCTGGCCGCACCCGGGGGTGCCGGTCCCGCCGGGTTCTGGCTCGGGGTGTGGCACGGGATGATCCTGCCGATCACGTGGATCGTGTCGCTGTTCACCGACACCGTGACGCCGTACGAGGTGTTCAACTCGGGGAGCTGGTACGACGTCGGGTTCGTGCTGGGGATCTCGCTCGTGTTCGGCGGGCCGTTCGGGGCCCGGCGGGCGCGGAAGCGGTGAGACGCGGGACGGCCTCGCGCGCCTCCGTCCCCGGCCGAGGGGCCACGGCACCCGGCGACCCGGCGATCCGGGAGCAGCGGACCCCGGCTGCTCGCTGATCGGCCGGCTCGAGGGTCTCGCGGAGCGCCGTGGCGGGGGCAGGCGGTCCGCCGGCTGCTCCCGGTGGGCCGAGCCGCCCCTACGATCGCGGGATGGACCCCGAGGGCAGCGGACCGCAGCCGACCCGCGCGCCCACGATCTACGACGTCGCCGCAGCCGCCGGCGTCGCACCCTCGACGGTGTCGCGGACCTTCGCCCGGCCCGGCCGCGTCAACTCGCAGACCGCCGAGCGGATCCGCACCGTGGCGGCGGCGATCGGGTACCGCACCACCCCGGTCGCGCTGGCGCCGTCGCCCGCCCGCCATCGGATGATCGCCGTCCTGGTCTCCGACCTCGCGAACCCGATCCACGCCGAGCTGCTGCGCGGGGCCCAGGTCGCGGCGTCGGCCGCCGGGTACGGCGTGCTCGTGGAGGACACTCGCGAGGACTCCGTCACCGAGCGGGAGATCGCCGAGCGGATCGTCCCGCTGGTGGAGGGGGTGCTGCTCAGCTCCTCGCGTATGTCGGACGCCGCCATCCGGGGGATCGCCAAGCAGCGCCCGGTCGTCGTGCTGAACCGCGGCCTCGCCGACGTGCCCTGCGTGGTGGCGGACGAGCAGCGCGGCACCCGCCGGGCCGTCGAGCACCTCGGCGAGGCCGGGCACCGGGACCTGGCCTACGTGGCCGGGCCCGACGCGTCCTGGCCGAACGGCGCCCGGTGGCGCGCGTTCAGCGACGCGTGCCACGAGCTCGACCTGAGCGGTCGGCGCATCGGGCCGTTCGAGCCGACCTTCGCCGGCGGGTTCGAGGCGGCGCCGGCCCTGTCCGGCGCGCGGGCGACCGGCGTGGTGGTGTTCAACGCCCTGATGGCGGTCGGCGTGATCCGCGGGTTGCAGCAGGCCGGGGTCCGGATCCCGGGGGAGGTCAGCGTGGTCGGCTTCGACGACGTGCTGATCGGGCAGGTGGTCTCGCCGGCGCTGACGACCGTCTCCACGCCGCTGCAGGCCATGGGGGCGACCGCGCTGCGGAACCTGCTCGGCCTCGTGAACGGCGCCCGCTCCCACGGGCGCCCGGTCGTGGTCCCGGCCCGGCTCGTGCCCCGCGACTCCTCCGGCCCCGCCCCGGCCCGCGGGGCGTAGCGGGCAACAGGTGGCAACTCCTGGCCGCCGCGCCGCGCGGCCTCGAACGATGACGGCATGGCTCTCCCGTCGCCGCCCGTCGCGCCACCGCGGCTCGCCCTGCACCCCGACCGGCTGCTGCCCGCCGAACCGGCGGCTCGGTCCGTCGCACGCGAGCTCTACGCCGCGGTGCGCGACCTGCCGATCATCTCGCCGCACGGCCACGTGCCCGCGCGCCGGCTGGCCGAGGACGTCCCGTTCCCCGACCCGACGGCGCTGCTCATCACCCCGGACCACTACCTGACCCGGCTGCTGCACGCCCGGGGCGTCCCGCTCACCGACCTCGGCGTCGGCGTCGGCGACCCGGGGTCCGTCCGGTCCCGGGACGCGTTCCGGCTGCTGTGCCGGCACTGGCCGGCGTTCCGCGGGACACCGGTCAAGCTGTGGCTGGAGCAGGTGCTCGTGGAGGTCCTCGACGTCGACCTGGAGCCCTCCCCGGCGACCGCCGACGACCTGTACGACGCGATCGCGGCCCGGGTGGCGGCGCCCGGGTTCCGGCCGCGGGCGCTGTACGAGCGGTTCCGGATCGACGTGCTGGCGACGACCGACGACCCCTGCGACGACCTGCGGCACCACGCGGCGCTGCGCGACGACCCGACCTGGCACGGTCGCGTCGTCCCGACGTTCCGGCCGGACCGGTACCTCGAGGCCGGGAGGCCGGGGTGGCCCGCCGCGGTCGCCGCCCTCGGCGAGGTGTCGGGTGCCGACACCGGCACCCTGGGCGGGTGGGTGGAGGCGATGCACCGGCGACGCGCCCACTTCGCGGCGCACGGCGCCGTGTCGTCCGACCACGGCCACCGGGACGCGCGGATGGCCCCGCTCGACCGGGCCGACGGCGGGCGGCTCTACGCCCGGGCCCTGGCGGGACGCGCCACCCCGGCCGAGGCCGAGCGGCTGCGCCACGGCCTGCTGTTCGAGATGGCGCGGATGTCCAGCGAGGACGGCCTGGTCATGACCGTGCACCCCGGGGTGCGCCGGGATCACCACGGCCCGTCCCGCGAGCGGCTGGGCACCGACGTCGGGGCGGACATCCCCACGACCGTCGAGTTCACCGAGGCGTTGCGACCGGTGCTCGACGCGTTCGGGACGGACCCCCGGTTCCGCATGGTGGTGTTCACCGTCGACGAGACCACCTTCTCCCGCGAGCTCGCCCCCCTGGCCGGCTTCTACCCGTCGCTGTACGTGGGGGCGCCGTGGTGGTTCCTCGACGCCCCGGACGCGATGGAGCGGTACCGGTCCGCGGTCACCGAGACCGCCGGGTTCCTCAAGACGTCGGGGTTCGTCGACGACACCCGCGCCTACCTGTCGATCCCGGCCCGCCACGACGTGAGCCGGCGCGCGGACGCGGCGTTCCTCGCCCGGCTGGTCACCAGCCACCGGCTCACGCTCGACGAGGCGCACCAGACCGCCCGCGAGCTCGTCACCACCATCCCCCAGGAGGCGTTCCGGCTATGACCACCGACCTCGACCACGGCCGGCGCGTGCCCACCGGGCTCCGGCTCTCCCGGGCCGCCGGGCACGGACGCCCGGCCGCCCCGGTGCGGATCGTGCACCTCGGCCTGGGCAGCTTCTTCCGCGCCCACCAGGCCTGGTACACCGACAACGCGCCCGATGCCGCCGACTGGGGCATCGCGGCCTTCACCGTCCTCTCGCGGGACCTGGCGGACGCGCTGGCCCCGCAGGACGGCCTCTACACGCTGGTCACCCGGGCGCCGGACTGCGAACGGCTGCGCGTCGTGTCCTCCGTGTCCGCCGTGCACGGCGGGGACGAGCACGACGCGTGGCTGGGCTACTGGGCGGACCACGCGGTCGCCGTGGCGACGTTCACCGTGACCGAGGCCGGCTACGTCCGGGGACCCGACGGCGGCCTTGACACGAGCCGGGCCGACGTGCGCGCCGACGTCGCCGCCCTGCGGGCCGACCGCCACGCCCCGGTCCGGACGGTGCCGGCGCGGGTGGTCGCCGGCCTGCGCCTGCGACGCGCGACGGGCGCCGGTCCGATGACGCTGCTGCCCTGCGACAACCTGCCGGACAACGGTGCGGTGCTGCGGCGGGTGGTGCTGGACCTCGCCCGCCTGGTCGATCCCCCGCTCGCCGACTGGATCGCCGCGCACATCGCGTTCGGCACCACCGTGGTCGACCGGATCACGCCGGCGACCACCGAGGCGGAGCGCGACGCCGTCCGGGCGGCGACCGGCCTGGCCGACACCGCGCCCGTGCGGACCGAACCGTTCTGCGAGTGGGTGATCGCCGGCGCGTTCCCCGCCGGGCGGCCGGCGTGGGAGGAGGCGGGCGTCGAGATCGTCGACGACGTGCTGCCCTTCGAGCAGCGCAAGCTCTGGCTGCTCAACGGCGCGCACTCGCTGCTCGCCTACGCCGGCAGCATCCTCGGGCACCGGACCGTGGCGGAGGCGATCGCCGACCCCCGGGTGCGCGGGTGGGTCGAGGCGTGGTGGGACGAGGCCGGCCGCCACCTCCCGCTGCCCGCGGACGAGCTCGGCGCCTACCGCCGCGCGCTGGTCGAGCGGTTCGGCAACCCGCGCATCGAGCACCTGCTGGCGCAGATCGCCGCGGACGGCTCGGAGAAGCTCCCGGTGCGGGTGGCACCGGTGCTGGCGGCCGAGTGCGCCGCGGGCCGGCTGCCGCTCGGCGCGAGCACCGCCGTGGCCGCCTGGGCGCTGCACCTGCGGGGCCGCGGGGCCGCGGTGCGGGAGGCGCGGCCCGACCGGGTCGCGGGTCTCGCCGACGGCGGGACGGCGGACGGGGTCCGCGCCGTGCTCGCCCGCCTGGTCCCGGGGCTCGCGGAGCACGAGGCGCTGGTGGCGGCGGTGCTCGACCGGGTGCGGGCGCTGGAAGCGCTCGCCGTCTAGGGACGGGTCACCGGCGGAGCACGACCACGTCCGCCGGCGCGAGCACGACCGGCTCGCCGCGCGCCCACCGTCGTCCGGTGAGCAGGTCGGTCCCGTCGGCGTGCGCCGGCACGGTGACGGGTTCGGTGCCGTGGTGCAGCACCAGGTCGACCCGGCGGCCCTCGGGCGTCACGCGGGTGGCGAGCTCGAGCCCCGGGACGTCGGCGTACGGGCCGAGCAGCCCGTGCCGGCCGAGCGCCGACCGGACCACGTGCGCGAGACCGGCCTGCTCCAGCTCGGTCCCGACGTACCAGACGTGCCCCTCGGCGGCTCCCGCCGGGACGCGGTGCCGGGTGACGGCAGGCTCGCCCGCGTAGAAGTCCGCCCCGTAGCGGGCCATCACCTCGGCACCCTCGGGCACCAGCACCTCGAACACCAGGCGTCCGTCGACGGTCGGTGCCGCGTCGCCGGGACCGGCGAACGTCACCGGGTTGAGCACCCCGGCCTCGGCCGCGTCCGTCTCCGCCACCCGCAGCCCGGCGAGCGCGGCCAGCGGCCCCGGCACGTCGGCGAGGAACCGCCGGTCGTCCTCGTCCACCCGCCCGGACAGGTACCCGGTCAGCACGGTCCCGCCCCGGGCCGCCACCGCGGCGAGCCGCTCGGCCAGGCCGTCCTCGACCAGGTGCAGCAGCGGGGCGGCCACGACGTCGTACCCGGACAGGTCCGCGGTCACCGGCACCACGTCCACCTGGGCGCCGGCGTCCCAGAACGCCCGGCCCCACTCCAGCACGGTGGGCAGGTAGCGGACCAGGCGGTTGGGGCCGTCGGCCATCTCGACCGTCCACCAGCAGTCCCAGTCGACCAGCAGCGCGGTCCGCGCCGGGGTCCGGGCGCCCAGCAGCGCGTCCCCCACCCGCTCGAGCTCGGCGCCCAGCCCGGCGACCTCCCGGAACGCGCGGGTGTCCCGCCGGCCGGAGTGGTCGAGCACCGCGCCGTGGGTCATCTCGCAGGCACCCCGCGACGCCCGCAGCTGGAAGAACAGCACCGCGTCGGCGCCGTGCGCGATCGCCTGCCACGACCACAGCCGCACGATCCCCGGGCGGCGCACCGGGTTGACGTCCCGGGACGCCGTGACCGTCGGGGTCTGCTCCATCAGCCAGAACGGCGCCCCGTCCTTCAGGCCGCGCACCAGGTCGTGCGTGAGCGCGGTGCGCCACGGCTCGTCGGCGCGCGGGGGATAGTTGTCCCACGACGCGAAGTCCAGGTGCGGCGCCCAGCGGTGGTAGTCCAGGGGCTGGTAGAACCCCATGAGGTTGGTCGTCACCGGCAGGTCCGAGTGCGCGCGGATCGCCGCCTTCTCCTCGCGGAACTGCCGGATCGCGTTGTCGGTGCTGAACCGGTGGTAGTCCAGGGTGATGCCCTGGAAGGCGGTGTGGTCACGACCCCTCCAGTGCTCGGTGAGGGCGCTGGGCGGTTCGATCTCGTCCCAGTCGGTGAACCGGTGCGACCAGAACGTGGTGCACCACGCCTCGTTCAGGGCGTCGAGCGTGCCGTACCGCGCCCGCAGCCAGGCGCGGAACTCCGCTCCGCACAGGTCGCACCAGCAGGCGCCGCCGTCGCCGCCGTACTCGTTGCCGACGTGCCAGGCGACCACCGCGGGGTGGTTCCCGTACCGCTCGGCGATCCTGCCCGCGATGCCGGACGCCAGCCGCCGGAAGGCCGGCGAGCTCCAGCAGGCGTTGTGCCGCTGCCCGTACCGGTGCCGGCGTCCCTCGAAGTCGACCCGGGTCACCTCGGGGTACGCCCGGGCGATCCACGGCGACAGCGCGCCGGTCCCGGTGGCGAGGCAGATCTGGCGGCCGGCGTCCGCCGCGCGTCCCACGATCGCGTCGAGGACGGTGAAGTCGACCGTGTCCTCGGCGGGCTGGGTGAGCGACCAGGTGAACACGCCGAGCGTCACCGTCGTGATCCGCGCCTCGGCGAACGCGACGTCGTCCGCGTCCCAGACGTCGGTGCCCCACTGCTCCGGGTTGTGGTCGCCCCCGAAGGCGATCGACCGGGTGCGGGGCAGCCGGGCGGCGGTCGGTGACGGCGGCGCCGGACGACGGAGGTCAGCCACGGCGCACGAACCGCTCCTCGACGTCCGCGCGCAGGGCCGCGGAGTGCCGGTGCAGCCACCACGCGAACGCGGCCGCGGTCGGGAGCAGCGCCCACTCGCCGAGCAGGACGAGCAGCGCGGTCGCGACGACGAGCAGGCTGGCGGTCGCGACCGCCGTCCCGGGACAGCGGAACAGGTAGTAGACGGCGAGCCGCGCGGCGTCGCGGGTGCGGAAGGAGAACCGGGCCACGATCACCGTGGCGTTCCCCAGCCAGAGCACCAGGGCGAGCGCGACCAGCAGCGAGACGCCGACCAGGGCACGCGGCAGGCCGGCGTCCCGGTTCAGGGCCACGTTCGCCGCGACCACCGCGAGCGCGGCCAGCGCCGGGAGCCAGAGCCGCAGCACGTCCGCGGTGGTGCGGCGCAGCCCCCGCCCGAAGTGCCGCGCGGGCGTCAGGTCACGGTCGGTCGCGGCCACCTGCCAGGCGTACAGCCCCGCGGCCAGGGCCGGGCCGACGGGGAGGGCGGCGAGCACCACGACCGGCGCGTTCGACCCCGCGGGGACGAGCAGCGCGGTCACGACGAGACCGGGCGCGGCGACGAGCACCATCAGCACGTCGACCACCAGGTACCAGTGCACCGCCGAGGCCCCGCGCGACAGCGGGCCGGACCCGACCTCGGCGAGCTGGCTGGTCACCGCGGCTCCCCGGACCCCGGCACGGCGTCGCCGAGCAGGCGCGCGTCGTCGAGCCAGGGCGGGGTCTCGTCGTCGACCGGCTCGAGCTCGACGAGGCAGACCTCGTGCCGGCCGAGCACCAGGTCGAGGTCCGCGTAGCCGGCCGCGACGGGCAGCACGGCCCGGCTGCGCACGGGTTCGGCGGCCTCGCGGATGCGGTCCAGGACGCGGGGGTGCGGCGAGCGCGGCCGGCCCAGGTCGCGCCAGGCGGCCCAGGCGTTGCCCTCGTCCTCGCTCACGGACGAGCGGAGGGCGGCCACGCGCTGCCCACTCCCGCCGCCGACCGGCACGGACAGCCGCACCCGGTGCCGCGGATCGGCGTCCCAGTCGTCGCCGGTGCCGTGCACGGGCTGCCAGGCCAGCACCGTCACCCGGCCGTCCGGGGTCCGGCACACCAGGTGGTCCTCGCCCCGGGCCAGCACCTGCTCCCCCATCCGGGCCAGGAACGCGTAGAGGTGGTAGGTGGGCTTGGGGACCTGCCCGTGGGCCAGCATGCCGAAACCGCCGTGGAGCAGCGACGTGGGGACACCCTCCTCCTCGAACACGTCGCAGAAGGTCCAGTAGGAGAAGGAGTCCGCCAGGTCGCCGCCGCCCGCGAGCACCGGGGCGAGGTACGCGGCGTTGTAGGCGGTGTCGTGGATCGGGTTGTCCGGCCGGTAGGAGGTGTTGAACTCCGTGATGTGCACCGGCAGCGCCTCGAGCGGGGTGCCGGCCAGGTGCGCCCGCGGGGCGCCGAGCTGCTCGAGCAGCCGCTCCGGCGGCGCGAGCGTCTGGTACACCCCGAACGGCACGTGCTGGGCGGGCCCGGAGGAGTAGGCGTGCCGGCTGACGAAGTCCACCGGCACGTCGTGCGTGGTCACGAACCGCGCGAACGGCTCCCACCAGTCGTCCGACCCCGGGGAGATCGCCGGACCGCCGACGGGGATGTCCGCGTCGACCGACTTCACGGCGTCCGCCGTCACCCGGTAGAGGTCGAGGTAGTCCTGCTGCCCGCCGCTCCAGAAGTGCGGGAGGTTCGGCTCGTTCCACACCTCGACCGGCCAGGTGCGCACCTCCTCGATCCCGTACCGGTCGACCAGGTGCCGCAGGGTCGCCCGCACCAGGTCGGCCCACTCGCCGTGGTCGGCCGGCGGGGTGACGTTCCCGCGCCACCAGAACACGGACTGGTCGCCAGAGGCCAGCCCGGAGGGCATGAACCCGGTCTCCAGGAACGGGCGCACGCCGGCGGCGAGCCAGGCGTCGACCACCTGGTCCAGGTAGCGGAAGGCGTGCAGCACCTCCCGCCGCGCTCCGGTGCGGTACGCCCGGTGGATGCCGAGGTCGTCGCTGAACAGCCCGTGCCCGCGGATGTACCGGAACCCGATGTCCTGCTGGACGCGGGCCAGCGAGTCGCGGTAGTCGGAGCGCAGGGCGAGGTTGAGCCGGCCGGTGCCGACGCAGGAGCGCCAGGCGTCGGAGAGGGTGCCGATCGGGGTGCGGGGCACGACGGTGCGCACGGGGACGTTCCTTCGCGGTCGTGAGGGTCCGGG
>DAMBCY010000025.1:0-12087 GCA_032056255.1 Cellulomonas sp.
AGAAGTTGCAACGACCATAGGAATCCGCCCACTCGTTCGTGACGACCTCGCCGCGTTCTGACGACCTCGCCGCCCGGGGTCCGGGTGCGGGGTCCCGGTTCAGGCGCGGACCGTGAAGCCCGCCGCCAGGAGGGACTCCGGGCGGCTGCTGGGGCCGACCAGGAGGTCGAACTCCCCCGGCTCGACCACGCGCCGGCCGGCGGCGTCGACGATCGTGCAGTCGGCCACCGGGACCTCGACGACGACGCGGGCCGTCTCGCCGGGGAGCAGGTCGACCTGGCGGTAGGCCTTGAGCTCCTTGTCCGCCCAGGACACCGAGGTGACCCGGTCGGAGACGTACGCCTGCACGGTCTCCCGGACGGGTCGGTCCCCGGTGTTCCGGACCGTGACCGCGGCCCGCACCACGTCCGCGACGCCCAGGTCGGTGGCCACGAGCGCCAGGTCGGCGTACTCGACGGTGGTGTAGGACAGCCCCTCCCCGAACGCGAACGCGGGGCGCTGCGTCAGGTCGGCGTACCGGTTGCCGTGCTGCCCGCGCACCTGGTTGTAGTACGTGGGCTGCTGGCCGGCGTGCAGCGCGAACGACACGGGCAGCCGCCCGGACGGCTCGGCGAGCCCGAGCAGCAGCTCGGCGGTCGCCTGCCCACCCTGCATGCCGGGGCTGGCGACCCAGAGCAGCGCGTCGGCGCCGAGGGCGGACTCCGGCAGCACCAGCGGCTTGGACGCCATCAGCACCACGACCAGGGGCGTCCCGGTCGCGGCGAGCGCGTCGAGCAGGGCGACCTGCCCCCCGATGAGCTCCAGGGTGGCGGTGGACCGGCCCTCGCCGACGAGCTCGATGCGGTCCCCGACGACGGCGACCACGTAGTCGGCGTCCCGCGCGGCGGCGACGGCCTCGGCGATCAGCGCCTCGTCCGGCTCGCACGGCACGACGACCGGCGGGCGCGGCTGGCCGTCGGGGAACGTCGCCCCCTCCGGGTCGGGGACGAGGGTGAGGATGTCCGCGCCCCGCGCGTGCGTGACCGACCACGCCTCCGGCACCGTGTCCCGCAGGCCGTCCAGCACCGTGGTGATCATGTCCCGCGGCTGGCCGTCCGGCAGCCAGTCGGCCTGCCCGGACGAGCCGGCCCAGTCGCCGAGCTGGGTCTGCGCGTCGTCCGCGAGCGGGCCGACGACGGCCACCCGGCGCGCGGTCGCCTCCCCGGCGGGCAGCGGCAGCACGCCCTCGTTCCGCAGCAGCACCAGCGAGCGCCGCGCGACCTCCAGGTTGAGCGCGGCGTGCTCGGCGCTGCCGATCACGGCGGCCTGCACCGCGGCGTCCGGCCGGCGCGGGTCCTCGAACAGCCCCAGGCGGAACTTCAGCGCGAGGATCCGCGCGACCGCGGGGTCGAGCTCGCGCTCGGTCAGCAGCCCCTGCGCGACGGCCTCGAGGGCCCCCTCGAAGAACAGCGGCGTGGTCATCACCATGTCGTTGCCGGCCTTGACGGCGGCAGCCGCGGCGTGCGCGTGGTCGGGCTGCACCTTCTGCTCCCAGACCATCCGCCCGACGTTGTCCCAGTCGGTGACGAGGGTGCCGGTGTAGCCCCACTCGCCGCGCAGCACGTCGTTCAGCAGCCAGTCGTTCACCGTGATCGGCACGCCGTCGGTGGTCTGGTAGCCGAGCATGAACGTGGCGCAGCCCTCGCGGGCCACCCGCTCGAACGGCGGCAGGAACCAGGACCGCAGCTTGCGCCGGGAGATGTCCGCCTCGGACGCGTCCCGGCCGCCCTGGGTCTCGGAGTACCCGGCGAAGTGCTTCGCGGTCGCGAGGATCGCGGTCGGGTCGGCGAGCCCATGCCCCTGGTAGCCGCGCACCATCGCCGAGGCGAGCTCGCCGATCAGGTACGGGTCCTCGCCGAAGGTCTCGTCGACGCGGCCCCAGCGCAGGTCGCGCGTGATGCAGAGCACGGGGCTGAAGGTCCAGTGCACGCCGGTGGGCGCGACCTCGACCGCCGTGGCCCGCGCCACCTGCTCCACCAGGCCCGCGTCCCAGGTCGCCGCCATGCCGAGCTGGGTCGGGAAGATCGTCGCCCCGACCCAGAACGAGTGGCCGTGGATGCAGTCCTCGCCGACGAGCAGCGGGATGCGCAGCCGCGTGGCGTCGACCAGCTCGTGCGCCCGGCGCAGCCGCTCCGGGGAGGCGTGCAGCAGCGACCCGGCCAGCCGGCGCAGCACGTGGTCCGCGACGTCCTCCCGGGCGTCGAGCTGGAGCATCTGCCCGACCTTCTCCTCGAGCGTCATGCGGGCGAGGAGGTCGCGCACCCGGACGTCGACGGGCTGGGAGGCGTCGAGGTAGGGGGCGGTGGTGGTCTCGGTCACGAGGGGTCCTTCTGATCGGGGTGGTTCGGGTTCTCGGCGGGGGCGGTCCGCACGGCGGTCACGCTCGACGTCGGGCTCAGCCCCTTCTTCCGCATCGCCCGGGCCCGCTCGCCCGCGGACCGCAGCCGCGGGTTCACGTACTCGTCGATGCCGAAGTTGATGAGCGACAGCGCCATGCCGAGCAGCGCGATGCACAGGCCCGCGGGCACGTACCACCACCAGAAGTCGGGGAACGCGCCGTTCTGCTGGGCCCAGTAGAGGATCGTCCCCCAGTTGAGGTTCGTGATGGGGATGACCCCGATGAACGCCAGCGTCGTGAGGCCGAGCACCGCGGCGGTGACGGTGCCGACGAAGGACGACGCGATGATGGCGGTCAGGTTCGGCAGCATCTCGACCGCGATGATCCGGCGCAGCGGCTCGCCGTTCGCGCGGGCCGCCTGGATGAAGTCGCGGTTGCGCAGCGACAGCGTCTGGGCACGCAGCACGCGCCCGCCCCAGGCCCACCCGGTGATGGCGAGCACCGCGGAGATCAGCAGCAGGCTCGGGTTGTCGTACTGCGAGGCCACGATGATCATCAGCGGCAGGGCGGGCAGCACCAGGAACACGTTGGTCAGCGCGGACAGCGACTCGCTGCGCCACCCGCTGGCGCACCCGGCGGTGACGCCGACGGTCACCGCGATCAGCGTGGCGATGACCCCGGCGCTGAACCCGACGACCAGCACGCCTCGGGTGCCCAGCACGATCTGGCTGAACACGTCCTCGCCCATGTGCGTGGTGCCGAGCCAGTGCTGGGCGGACGGGGGCTGCCGCAGCGCCTCGAAGTCCTTGGCCAGCGGGTCGTACGGCGCGACGAGGTCGCCGAAGACGGCCAGCAGGACGAAGAAGCCGAGGATCGACAGGCCCAGGATCGACTTGCCGTTCCGGAACATCGCGAACGAGCGCCCGAGCCGGGCGAGCGGACCGGTGCCGCGCGACGGGGCGTGCGCGGCCTCCGGGACCGCGAGGTCCGTGCCGGCCGCGGTCGCGGTGCTGGTGGGGATGGTCATCGCTCAGCCCTCCGTCTGCCGCGTGCGCGGGTCCAGGACGGCGTAGGCGACGTCCGCCAGGATGTTCGCGACCAGGACGGTCAGCGTGATGACGAGGAACAGCCCCTGCATCAGCGGGTAGTCCTTCGCGGTGGTGGCGTCGAGCAGCAGCTTGCCGACGCCGGGGTAGGAGAACACCAGCTCCATGACGAGCGTGCCGCCGACGATGAAGCCGAGGGACAGCGCGAACGAGGACAGCTGCGGCAGCACCGCGTTCCGTGCGGCGTACTGCGTCATGACCCGGCGGGCGGGGAGGCCCTTGGCCTGCGCGACCGTCACGTAGTCCTCGTCCAGGACGGTGACCATCATGTTGCGCATCCCGAGGATCCAGCCGCCGAGCGAGGCGAGCACGATCGTCAGCGCGGGCAGGGTGCCGTGGTGGATCACCTGCCCGACGAAGTCGAACGAGAACGTCGGGACCGAGCCCTTGTCGTAGGCGTGCGAGGTGGGGAACCAGCCGAGCGTGGTGGCGAACACCGCGATGGCGATCAGACCCATCCAGAAGTACGGCACGGTGGAGAAGAAGGTCGCGATCGGCACGAGCGCGTCGGCCCGGCTCCCCCGCCGCCAGCCGATCCAGGACCCGAGGCCGGTGCCGAGGAAGAAGCTCAGCACGGTGGCGATGCCGACCAGCCCGACGGTCCACGGCAGCGCGGTGGCGATCACGTCGGTGACCGGGGCGAGGCCCTTGGAGAACGACCGGCCGAGGTCGCCGTCCAGCAGCAGCCCCCAGTAGTCGACGTACTGCTGCAGCACCGACCTGCCGTCGTCCAGCCCGAACAGGGTGCGCAGCGAGTCCGCCGCCTCCGGGCTGATCCGGCCCTGGTTCCTGGCCAGGTACGCGGAGACGGGGTCGCCCTTCATCATCCGGGGCAGGAAGAAGTTGATGGTGATGGCCGCCCAGGCCGTGAACAGGTAGAACGCGGTGCGGCGCGCGACGAATCGCATCGGTCAGCTCCTGCCGGCGAAGTGCTTGTCCGGGTCGGGCGACGCGTCCCGCAGCGCCCGGGTGTACGCGTGCTGCGGGCGCAGGATCACGTCGTCGGCGGGGCCGCGCTCCACGACGACGCCGTGGTGCAGCACCATGATCTCGTCGCTGAAGTGCCGGGCCGTGGCCAGGTCGTGCGTGATGTAGAGGACGCCGAGGTCGGACTGGCGCTGGAGCTCGGCCAGCAGGTTGAGCACGCCGAGCCGGATCGACACGTCCAGCATCGACACCGGCTCGTCGGCGACCAGCAGCGACGGCCGGGACGCCAGCGCACGGGCGATGGCCACCCGCTGACGCTGGCCGCCGGACAGCTCGTGCGGGCGGCGGTCGACCACCGCGGCCGGGTCGAGGTGCACGCGCTCCAGCAGCCGGTGCACCTCGGTCTCGACCTCGTCGGACGGGACGACGCGGTCGAGCCGCAGCGGGCGCTCCACGTGGTGCCGGATCGTGTGCGACGGGTTCAGCGAGGCGAACGGGTCCTGGAACACCATCCGCACCTGCTGCCGGTAGCGGCGCAGCGCGTGGCCGCGGCGCGGGATCGGCGCACCGTCCAGCAGCACCTCACCGGAGCTGGCCCGCTCGAGCTGGGTGATGATCTTCGCGATCGTCGACTTGCCGCTGCCGCTCTGCCCGACCAGCGCGATGGTCTGCCCGGACGTCAGGCTGAACGACACGTCGTCGAGGGCCTTCAGCTCGCCGGCGCCGCGCACGCGGTACCGCTTGGTGACCCCGCGGAGCTCGAGGGTGCTCATCGCGCCTCCCCTGCGCCGGTGCGCACGAAGTCGCCCCGCTCGCCGGTCAGGCTCGGGAACGACCCGAGCAGCTTCTGCGTGTACGGGTGCTGCGCGTGGCGGTAGATGTTCTCGGCGGTGTCGAGCTCGACGATCCGCCCGGCGCGCATCACGGCGATCCGGTCGCTGATCTCCAGCAGCAGCGGCAGGTCGTGCGTGATGAACACGACGGAGAAGCCGAGCTCGCGGCGCAGGTCGCTGATCTGCTGCAGGATCTCCCGCTGCACGAGCACGTCGAGCGCCGTGGTCGGCTCGTCCATGATCATCAGCTGCGGCTTGAGGGCCAGCGCCATCGCGATCATCACGCGCTGCCGCATGCCGCCGGACAGCTCGTGCGGGTAGGACCGCAGCCGGTCCTTGCCGACCCCGACGATCTCGAGCAGGTTCCCGCACTCGGCCCGCCGCTCCGCGCGGCTCATCCGCGGCCGGTGCGTCGTGAACACGTCGTCCAGCTGCTTGCCGATCGCCACGACGGGGTTCAGCGCGTTCATCGCGCCCTGGAACACCATGGACGACCTGTCCCACCGGAACGCGCGCATCTGCTCGTCCGTGAGGGCGAACAGGTCGATGTCCTCGCCCGACTCGTCGTGGAAGACCGCGGAGCCGCCGGCGATCACGGCCGGCGGCCTGAGCAGCCGCTGCACGCCGTACGCGAGGGTCGTCTTGCCGCACCCCGACTCCCCGGCCAGGCCGAGGATCTCGCCCCGGCGCACCTGGAGGGAGACCTCCGTCACCGCCTCGACCGGCGGGTCCACGTCGTAGACCACGCTGAAGCCGGACACCGTCAGCACGTTGTCGCTCGTCACTGCACCTTCCCGTCTGTGTGTCGAACCCACGGACCCGCGACCGGCCGGGACGGACCCGGCCGGTCGCGGGAGGCGTGCGCTCAGCCCGCGGGCCGGAGCTTGGACAGGATCAGCGACGCGGTGGGCTGCGTCGGGTCGGGGTTGGCGTACGGGTCGTCCTCACCCGGCCACCCGACGTAGCTGCGGGTGTTGTACTGCCCGATGAAGGGCCGGGTGCCGACGGGCAGCGCCGGGACCTGCTCCACGAAGACCTGCTGGACCTGCGCGAGCGCCTCGGCGCGGGCGTCGTCGTCGGTGGCGGTGGCGTAGGTGTTCAGCGCCTCCGTGGCCTCGGCGTCGTCGTAGCGGCCGAAGTTGTAGTCGGCGTCCTCGCCCTCGCCGACCAGCCAGCGGCCGTCCATGATGTCGCTGTACAGGTCGTACGGCGTGGCGCCGGTGTCGGTCCAGTGCAGGATCGCCTGGAAGTCGCCCTGGCTCTTCATGGCCCACCAGGTGTCGGCGTCCGGGGTGTCGACCTTGGCGTCGACGCCGAGCTGCGCGGCGGAGTCGGCGATCAGGCTGATGCCGGTGACGTAGTCGCTCCAGCCCTGCGGGACGCTGAGCGTGAAGGACACGGCCTCGCCGTCGGGGTCGACCAGGGCGTCGCCGTCCCAGGTGTAGCCGGCGTCCCCGAGGATGTCCTTGGCGCCGTCGACGTCCACGGCGTAGCTCTCGCCCGCGAACTCGTCGGAGATGAACGGGTCGCCGGCCGGGGTCGGCAGGCCGGTGACCGAGGTGAGCTCGGGCACGCCGCCCTCCCGGGCGATGGCCTGGTGCTTGGTCCGGTCCACGACGAGGTTCATGGCCTGGCGGAACGCGACGTCGCTGAACGGCTTGGCCTGGGTGTTGACGAACATCGCGTCGATCCCGAGGCCGGCCGCGGCCCAGTAGACGTTGTGCTCGTCCTTGTCGAGGTACGCCGACTGCACGTTCGGGATGAACGCCTGCGCCCAGTCCGCCTCGCCGTTGGCGAGCGCGGTGGTCAGCGCGGTGTTGTCGTTGTACGACACGTAGTAGAGCGTCGGCACGGCCGGGGTGCCGCCCCAGTAGTCCTCGCGCGCCGTCAGCTCGACGCTCTGGGAGGAGAACTGCGACAGCGTGTACGGGCCGGTGCCGACCGGGTCGGGGTTGGTCTCGGTCGCCGGGTCGGCGACGTCCTTCCAGATGTGCTCGGGCACGATGAGCTTGTGCAGGACCTTGTCCTGCTTGACGAACATCGAGGCGCCGAACGACACCGTCACGCTGTTCGCGCCCTCGTCGAGGGCGACGTCGGTGATGCCGAGCGCGGCGGTGTCGAGCTCCGGCTTCTCCTGGAACAGCGAGAACGTGAACGCGATGTCGTCGGCGGTGAAGTCCTCGCCGTCGCTCCAGGTGACGCCGTCGCGCGCGACGAACGTGACCTCGGTGTAGTCGTCGTTCCAGGTGATCTCCTGGGCGAGCCACGGCGTGACCGGGTCGGAGGGGTTGATCAGGTTGACGAAGCCGAGCGGCTCGAGGATCGCGTTGATGTAGCCGAGCTTCATCGCGGACGCGTCGCCGACCCACGGGTTGTTGGACTCGGTGGCGATGGCGCCGTCCGGCTTGGCGACGGTGAGCGCGGCACCGGTGCCACCGGACGACGTGCTCTCCTCGGTCCCCCCGCCCGACCCGCCGGAGCAGGCCGTCAGCGCCAGGGCGGCTGCCACGCCGAGCGCGATCGCCGGGAACTTCACCCTCATGGTTTCTCCTTCGAAACGAGCCGCCCCGCACGGACGGTTCTGAGGTCACGCCGCGTCGTCGCGGTCGTGCTGCGCGGAACGTTACTACACTGTCAGTAAGTCTCTTGTGCCCAGGCACATCACAGGTTGGTCACGACCGAGGTCCCGGGCGGCGGCACCGCCGGCCGCTACGATCGGCCGCGACCGTGGCACCAGGCGCGGGCCGCGCACCGGTGCCGGGAGGAAGTGGGACAGCGATGAGCGAGGCCAGGCGGTCCCCCCGCCCCCGCCCGGAGACGCTCGAGCGACGGCGGCGCATCCTGTCCGCCGCCATGACGACCTTCGGCCGCAAGGGCTACAACAAGGGACCGCTCACCGAGATCGCCGAGCAGGTCGGGATGACGCACGCGGGGATCCTGCACCACTTCGGGTCCAAGGACCAGCTGCTGGTCGAGGTGCTCCGGTACCGCGACGAGTCCGACGTCGAGGGCTTCGCCGAGCAGCACATCCCCGACGGCATCGAGCTGTTCCGCCACCTGGTGCGCACCGCGTTCGCCAACGAGCGCCGCCCGGGCATCGTGCAGACCTACGCCGTGCTGTCCGCGGAGTCCGTCACCGACGACCACCCCGCCCGCGGGTACTTCGAGGGGCGGTACGACACCCTGCGCGCCGAGATCGTCGCCGCGTTCCGGGTGGTCTGCGCCGAGCACGGCGTCACCGAGCCGGACACGGTCGGCCGCGCCGCCGCCGGCATCCTCGCCGTCATGGACGGCCTGCAGGTGCAGTGGCTCCTCGCCCCGGACGACGTGGAGCTCGCGCGCGCGAGCGAGTTCGCGATCGAGGCGCTGGTCTCGGCGGACGTGCGGCCGCAGCCGCCGGTCGTGCGGGGCGAGGGCGGGGCCGGGGACTGAGCCGGGGGCCGCCGGGCCCGCGACCGCCCGTCAGGACCCCGCCGGGCCTCGTCGGACCTCGCCGCACCTCGTCGAGCCCCGTCGGACCCCGCAGCCGGCGCCCGGCGCCCCTTGTCCCGGGGACGGCGCTCGGTGTTTAATGAGTCAATTCATCGACTCATTAGGAGCCTCATGGCCGGCCTCGTCCTCCTGCTCGTGCTCGCGCTGGTCGCGTGCGTGGGCGTCGTCCTCACGCTGCTCGTCACGGCGGCCCGGCACGGGACCGCGCCGCACGTCCCCGCGGTCACGCGCGCGGCCCGGCGCCACGAGACCCTGGTCTCCCTCGCCGCCACGGCGACGAGCCTGCTGGTCGTGCTGGCCGTCGTCGGCTCCTCGGACGTCGTCTGGACGTCGACGTCCGAGCCGCTGCCCACCGCCTCCGGCGTCCTCGTGTACACCTCGCCGTTCCTGGGCGCCGTGGTGTTCGCCGCCGTCCGCGCCCTGGGCGAGTCGCTGTGGCCGCACCCACGGGGCGCCGTCCGGTCCGCCCCGCTGGTGCGGCGCACGGTCCGCGGCCTGGGCGGGTGGCGGCTCACCGCGCTGCTGGTCACGACGGGTGTCGGCCTGCTCGCGATCGCGGTCCTCGGGCTCACCGCCGCACCGGACGGCCGCAGCGTGGCGCACCCGCCGACCCTGGACGACGCGGGACGGGTCGTCGGCACGGGCGCGTCGGGCCCGTACCCCGGCTGGCCGTTCGGCGTCCCGGTCGCGATCGCGCTGGGGCTCGCGGTCGCGGCGGCGCTGCTGTCGCTGCGGGTCGTCACGCGGCGGCCTCCGCTGTCCGTGCTGCCCGCCGCGCACGACGACGTGGTGCGCCGCACCTCCGCGGCACGCGTGCTGGCGGGCGTCCAGGTCTGGGTCGGCTCCGCGCTCGGGCTGATGCTGCTCGTCGCGGGGACGGTGCTGGGCAGCGCGGAGCACCCCGCCGGCGCGGTCACGGCCGCGGTGCTGGGGACCGGCCTCGTGGTGGCGTCGGTCGGCATCGCCGCCTCGGCGGTGCCGGGCCGCCGCCTCCCCTCCCCCGCTCCGGAGCGGGACGCGGCCCGGGGCGTGACCGCGTGACCGAGCTGCGTGTGGACCTCTCCGCGGCCACGCCCGTCTACGAGCAGATCCGGGCGCAGGTCGCGGGGCTCGTGGCCGTCGGCGCCCTCGCCCCGGGCGACCGCCTGCCCGCCTCGCGGGACCTCGCGCGCGACCTCGGGATCGCCGTCGGCACGGTGCAGCGCGCCTACCGCGAGCTCGAGGCGTCCGGGGTGGTGACCTCGCGGCGACGGGTGGGGACGGTCGTCGCCGGGACCGCCCCCGGCGGCGCCCCGGCGGCCGGGACGGGGGCCCAGGACACGTCGGGGCTGCTCGACGCGGTCCGCGCGCTCGTCCGGCGCGCGCGGGCCGAGGGGCTGTCCGACGGCGAGCTGCTCACGCTCGTCCGCGGCACCCAGGCGGACGGCGCCGCCTCGGACGATGCCCGGGCGGGGGCCCCGGCGGAGCGAGCCCCGGGGCCGCGGCTCCGGTCGGGCGCCCCGGGCTGACCGGCCGCGCCGGGGCGTCCCGGCTCCGTGGTCGGCCGGGGCGCACGCGCACCGCCGCTACGCGCCCTCCGCCTTGCGCGGCCGGCCGAGCAGCAGGGGGGCGAGCGCCTCCACGGCCAGCCCCTCGTGCAGCACCTGCACGACGGCCGCGGTGATCGGCATCTCCACCCCCGCGCGCTCCGCGAGGTCCAGCACGGACCGCGACGACTTCACGCCCTCCGCGGTGCCGCCGGTCGCGGCGGTCGCCTCGTCCAGGGACATCCCCCGCCCGATGTGCAGCCCCAGCCGGTGGTTGCGCGAGTCGGGCGACGCGCAGGTCGCCATGAGGTCGCCCATGCCGGCGAGCCCCGGGAACGTCTCGGCCCGCGCGCCCAGGGCCAGCCCGAGCCGGGTGATCTCCACCAGCCCGCGCGTGATGACGGTCGCCATGGTGTTGTAGCCGAGACCGCGGCCCTGCGAGATCCCGACCGCGAGCGCGATCACGTTCTTCACGGCCCCGCAGAGCTCCACGCCGACGACGTCGTCGTTCGTGTAGGGGCGGAAGTACCCGGACGCGCACGCCGCGGCGACCCGCTCGGCGGTGCCGGGGTCCGGGGCGGCCACGACCGTGGCGGTGGGCTGCCGCGCGGCGATCTCCGAGGCGAGGTTCGGCCCCGACAGCACGGCGACCCGGGCGGCGGGCAGGTTCAGCGCCTCGGCGACGACCTCGCTCATCCGCCTGTCGGTGGCGAGCTCGACGCCCTTCATCAGGGAGACGGCGACCGCGTCCGGCGCCAGCGCCCCCGCGAGCGGCGCGAGGGTGACCCGCGCGGACTGCGAGGGCACGGCGATCGCGACCACCTCGGCACCCGCGAGCGCGGCCACCGGGTCGGCGTCCGCCGTCACGGCCGCGGGCAGGTCGATCCCGGGCAGGTAGCGCTCGTTGCGGTGCCGGCCGGCGATCTCCGCGCACACGGCGGCGTCCCGGCCCCAGACGGTGACCTCGCAGCCGGCGTCGGCGAGCACGGCGGCGAACGTCGTGCCCCACGCTCCGGCGCCGAGGACGGTGGCGCGCGTCACGCCCGGCCCGCCGCGCCGCCCCCGCGCCGCATGTCGAACGGCTCCTCGGGCGGGGTGCCGCCCCGCACGTCGGCGAGCAGCGCGGTGATCGCGCCCATCACGCGGCTGGTGGCCTCGCGCAGCGTCGCCGCGTCCAGGGGCCGGTCGTACAGGTCGGACAGGTCCACGGGCGGCCCCGCGACGACGGTGATCCGCTTCGGGGGGATCGGCTTGAACAGCTTCTCGTACCGCCCGAGCAGGTCCTGCGCGCCCCACTGCGCGATCGGGACGACCGGCACCCGGGTGGTCAGCGCGAGCCGGGCCACGCCGGTCTTCGCGACCATCGGCCACAGGTCGGGGTCCCGGGTCAGCGTGCCCTCGGGGAACACCGCGACGCACTCCCCCTCGGAGAGCGCGACCTCGGCCGCGCGCAGCGAGTCCCCGGCCTGCGCGGAGTTCCGGTAGACGGGGATCTGCCCGCTGGTCCGCAGCACCCGGCCGACGACCGGCACGGAGAACAGCGACGACTTCGCGAGGATCTTCGGCGCGAGCCCGTTGTCGTACAGGTAGTGCGCGAACGTCACGGGGTCCACGTTCGACACGTGGTTCCCCGCGGCGATGAAGCCCGTCCCGGTCGGCAGGTGCTCGGTGCCGCGCCAGTCACGCCGGGTGATCGCGTACAGCACGGGACGCAGCACGCGGGCGACGTTGCGGTAGGCGCGGTTGGCGCGAGGCGGATGCACGGGAGCCGATGCTACCGGCCGGACCTGCCCGGCAGCTCCGGCCGGGTGAGCCACACGCCGCGC
>DAMBCY010000025.1:12097-18782 GCA_032056255.1 Cellulomonas sp.
CAGGCCGGCTTACGTGCACCGGTCCGCCGCATCGGAAACCATCGATCCACCGCGCATCGTTGGGACGAAGCGAGCTGCGCGGGATACCAGTGCGCCGTGCACCGCGGCTGCGCCCTGCCCCGGAGCTCGCATGTCCCTCACCACCCGCTCGTCGACGACTCCTGCCGACCAGCGCGGCACCGCCGTGCTCCCCGGCACGTTCCACCTCCTCGACGGCGGCGAGGCCGTCACGTGGTCCGAGCCGGTCTTCCGCCTGCACGGCTTCGTCCCGGGCGACGTGGTGCCCTCGACGTCCCTGATGCTCGCGCACTGCCACCGCGACGACCGGCCCGCCCTGGAGGCGGTGCTCCGCGCCGCCCCGGCGCCGTCCGGCGGGCCGGGCGGGGGCCGCAGCGTCCGCTACCGGCTCGTCGACGCGTCGGGGACCGAGCACACGGTGCTCGCCGTCCTCGCGCCCGGCGTCGACCCGCGGCACGGCGCGGGGCCCCGGCACGGCGCGACGACGGAGGGCGACCCCGACCGCACCGGGCGCGCGCTCGGGCTCCTCGTCGACCTCGGTGCCGAGATCGGCGCCTCGGCCGCCCGGCGCGCGGACGACATGCTCGCCGCCGCGATCGCGTCCCGCGAGGTCATCGACCAGGCGAAGGGTGCGGCGATGCTCGCCTACGGGCTCGACGGTCCCGCCGCGTTCGAGCTGCTGCGCTGGCACTCCGAGCACCTGAACGTGAAGGTCCGCACGCTCGCCGAGCGCCTGCTGGACGTCCTGCCCGGGCGCACGCCGGGCACCGACCCGCGGACCGCGCTGGACGCCGCGCTGGCGGGCCTCGCGTCCGACCCGCAGGACGGTCGCGAGGGCGGCGTCGCCGCGGGTGGCAGCCACGACACCCTGCCCGCGCACCTCGACGTCCGGCAGGCGCAGGAGGGCCGGACGGTCCTCGTGTCGCTGACCGGCGAGGCGGACGGCTCCACGGCCGCCACCCTGGTGTCCGCGCTCGCGGCGGCGCTGCGCGCGGTCCCCCCGCGCGGGGTGCTCGCCGTCGACGCCACGGGGCTGCGCCGTCCCGGGCCCGTCGCCGCGCTGTACGTCGGCCGGCTGCGCCGTCGGTGCGAGCACGCGGGCGTCACGCTGCGCGTCCTCCCCCCGCTCGAGGAGTGGGCCGACGCGGGCGACCGGTCCGAGATGCGGGCGCCGCACCCCCGCGTGAGCATGTGAGGGCACCCCACCCGAGGAGGACGACGTGACCCAGGACACGACGGACCAGCCGTCCGGCCCGCTGCCCGGCGGCGACCCCGACGACGCCGCGGAGCTGAGCACCCCCGGTTCGGACGGCGACGGCCCCGAGGCCGGCTACACCCCGCCCGCGCGGACCGGCCGGCACGTGCGGGAGCCCGGCACCGGGGAGCGGTGACCGTGGGGACCGGCGCGACCGCCCCCGCCGCGGACTGGCGCGCGGCCGCGGTCGACGAGCTGCACGGCATGCTCGCCACCACGGTGCCGGTGGCCGCCCTGCTCGATGCCGTGGTCGCCCGGGCGGCCGCGCGGAGCGGGCCGGGCAGCGCCGCGGCGATCACGCTGCGCATCGGCGGCGCCGGGGCGGTCGCCGCCGCGAGCGACGAGCGGTCGGCCGCGTGCGACCGTGCCGAGCAGACGGCCGGCGACGGCCCCTGCCTCGAGTCCGCGCGCGTCGGGCACCTCATCACCGTCCCCGACGTCTCGCAGGACGACCGCTGGCCGATGTGGCGGGCCGCCACGCTGCACGCCGGCTTCGGGTCGGCCGCCGCCCTGCCCGCCCCCGCGGCCGCCGCCGGGTCGACCGACCTGGAGCTCGCGATCAACCTCTACCGCACGGCGACCGGCCCCTGGGAGGACGTCCTGCTCGCCGACGTCGGGCGGTTCGCGGAGGACGCGGCGCGCGCCGTCGCCGTGGCCGCGCACGCCGAGCAGCAGGCCCGGGTCAACACCGACCTCAAGCAGGCGATGGCCTCCCGCTCGGTGATCGACCAGGCGATGGGCGTGGTGATGGCGCAGAACCGCTGCGGGCCGGAGGAGGCGTTCGGCATCCTGCGCCGGGCCTCCCAGCACCGCAACGCCAAGCTGCGCGACGTCGCCACCGAGATCGTCCGGCGGGTCTCCGGCAGCGCGCCGGGCAGCGCGCACGAGTTCCGGGACCGTGCCGACGGCTGAACCGCCGGCACGGCCGGGCTCGCTCAGTCCCGGTCGAGCTCCGCGCCCAGCGCGACGAGCTTGTCCGTGAAGTTCTCGTACCCGCGGTCGATCAGGCTGATCCCCCGCACCGCCGACGTCCCCTTCGCGGTGAGCGCCGCGATGAGGTGGCTGAACCCGCCCCGCAGGTCCGGGACCTCGATGTCGGCCGCGGCCAGCGGCGTCGGGCCCGAGATCACGGCCGAGTGGGAGAAGTTCCGCTGCCCGAACCGGCACGGGCGGCCGCCCAGGCACTCCTTGTAGACCTGGATCGTCGCGCCCATGCCGCGCAGCGCGTCGGTGAACCCGAACCGGTTCTCGTACACCGTCTCGTGCACGATCGACAGGCCCGTGGCCTGGGTCAGCGCCACCACGAGCGGCTGCTGCCAGTCCGTCATGAACCCGGGGTGGACGTCGGTCTCCAGCACGATCGAGGACAGGTCGCCGCCGGGGTGGAAGAACCGGATGCCCTCGTCGTCGATCGTGAACTCGCCGCCGACCTTGCGGAACGTGTTGAGGAACGCCGTCATCTCCGGCTGGGTCGCCCCGCGGACGACGACGTCGCCGCCGGTCGCCAGCGCGGCGGACGCCCACGACGCCGCCTCGATCCGGTCGGACAGCGCCGTGTGCTGGAAGCCCACCAGCCGGTCGACGCCCTCGATCCGGATGACCCGGTCGGTGTCGACGGAGATGATCGCGCCCATCTTCTGCAGCACGTTGATGAGATCCATGATCTCGGGCTCGATCGCGGCGTTCGTCAGCTCCGTGATGCCCTCGGCGCGCACGGCGGTCAGCAACAGCTGCTCGGTCGCCCCGACGCTCGGGTACGGCAGCGTGATCCTCGTGCCCTGCAGCCGCTGCGGCGCCTGGATGTGGATGCCCGCCTCGCGCTTCTCCACCACCGCGCCGAACTGCCGCAGGATGTCGAGGTGGAAGTTGATCGGCCGGTCGCCGATCCGGCAGCCGCCCAGGTCCGGGATGAACGCCTCGCCGAGGCGGTGCAGCAGCGGGCCGCAGAACAGGATCGGGATCCGGCTGGACCCGGCGTGCGCGTCGATGTCCGCGACGTGCGCGGACTCCACGTCGGTCGGGTCGAGGTGCAGGACGCCGGCCTCGGGGTCGGCGTCGACGCGGACGCCGTGCAGCTCCAGCAGGCCGGTCACGACGCCGACGTCGCGGATCTGCGGGACGTTGCGCAGCACGCTCGGCGTCTCGCCGAGCAGCGCCGCGACCATCGCCTTGGAGACGAAGTTCTTCGCCCCGCGGACGGTGATCTCGCCGCGCAGCGGCGTGCCGCCGTGGACGTACAGGAGGTCGCTCATCCCCCCATCGTCCCCCACGCGGCCCCCCGCACGAGCCGGACGCGCGGGGGGCGGGCGGGTCAGAGGCCGGGGCGGCGGCCCAGGCTCAGCTCGACCGGGCGGGCGGCCTTGATCTCGACGGGCGGCAGGTGCTTGGCCGGCAGCGTCCTGGGGCGCCACGCGTCCCGGGTGGCCTCGAACGCGGTGATCTCGTCCTCGTGCTGGAGGGTCAGGCCGATGTCGTCCAGGCCCTCCATCAGGCGCCAGCGGGTGTAGTCGTCGATCTGGAACGGCACCACGACGTCGTCGCAGGTGACGGTGCGGGACTCCAGGTCGACGGTCACCTCGGTGCCGGGGGTGGTCTCGAGCACCTTCCAGATGAGCTCGACGTCCTCCTGGGCGAGCTGCGCGGCGACGAGCCCCTGCTTGCCCGAGTTGCCGCGGAAGATGTCCGCGAACCGGGACGCGAGGACGGCTTTGAAGCCGTAGTCCTTCAGCGCCCAGACGGCGTGCTCGCGGGACGAGCCGGTGCCGAAGTCCGGGCCGGCCACGAGCACGGAGCCCGTCTTGTAGGCGTCCTGGTTGAGCAGGAACTCCGGGTCGTTCCGCCAGGCCGCGAACAGCGCGTCCTCGAACCCGGTGCGGGTCACGCGCTTGAGGTAGACGGCGGGGATGATCTGGTCGGTGTCGACGTTGCTGCGGCGCAGCGGGACGCCGACGCCGGTGTGCTGGGTGAACTTCTCCATGAGGCTGTCTCGTTCCTGGGGGTGCGGGTGGCCGGGGGCGACGGTGCCGACGGGTTCAGGCCGGCTGGAGGTCCAGCGGCGAGCCGTCCGGGACGGCGACGTCCGGGCCGAGGTCGGAGACCGACGAGAGGGTGCCGCGGATGGCCGTGGCGGCCGCGACGAGCGGGGACACCAGGTGCGTGCGCCCGCCCTTGCCCTGCCGGCCCTCGAAGTTGCGGTTCGACGTCGAGGCCGACCGCTCCCCCGGCGCCAGCTGGTCCGGGTTCATCCCCAGGCACATCGAGCAGCCGGCGTTGCGCCACTCGGCACCGAAGTCCAGGAAGATCTTGTCCAGTCCCTCGGCCTCGGCCTGCAGCCGCACGCGGGCGGACGACGGGACGACGAGGACGCGCACCGACTCCGCCTTGGTCGCGCCCTGGAGCAGCTTCGCGGCGGCCCGCAGGTCCTCGATCCGGCCGTTGGTGCACGAGCCGATGAAGACGGTGTCGACGGCGATCTCGCGCAGCGGCTGCCCCGGGGTCAGGCCCATGTACTCGATGGCCCGCTCCGCGGCGACGCGCTCGTTGGCGTCCGCGATCTCCTCGGGGACGGGGACGCTGGCGGACAGCGGCAGGCCCTGGCCGGGGTTGGTGCCCCAGGTGACGAAGGGCTCGAGCTCGGCGGCCTCGATGACCACCTCGGTGTCGAACGTCGCGTCGTCGTCGGTGCGCAGGGTCGACCAGTACGCGACGGCCGCGTCCCAGTTCTCGCCCTCGGGGGCGTGCGGCCGGCCCTTGAGGTAGTCGAACGTCGTCTGGTCGGGCGCGATCATGCCGGCACGGGCGCCGGCCTCGATCGACATGTTGCAGATCGTCATCCGGCCCTCCATGGAGAGGTTCCGGATGGCCTCACCGCGGTACTCGAGCACGAAGCCCTGGCCCCCGCCCGTGCCGATCTTCGCGATGACCGCGAGGATGATGTCCTTCGCCGTCGCGCCGATCGGCAGCGCGCCGTTCACCGTGATCGCCATCGTCTTGAACGGCGCCAGCGGCAGGGTCTGGGTGGCGAGCACGTGCTCGACCTCGGACGTGCCGATGCCGAACGCCAGCGCGCCGAACGCGCCGTGCGTCGAGGTGTGCGAGTCCCCGCACACGACCGTGAGGCCGGGCATCGTCAGGCCGAGCTGCGGGCCGACCTGGTGCACGATGCCCTGGTCCGCGTCGCCGAGGGAGTGCAGCCGGACGCCGAACTCCTTCGCGTTGCTGCGCAGCGTGTCGATCTGCGTGCGCGACGTGGTGTCGGCGATCGGCAGGTCGATGTCGAGCGTGGGGGTGTTGTGGTCCTCGGTGGCGAGGGTGAGGTCCGGGCGCCGCACGGGGCGGCCGGCGAGGCGCAGCCCCTCGAACGCCTGGGGGCTCGTCACCTCGTGCACCAGGTGCAGGTCGATGTAGAGCAGGTCCGGCGCGCCGTCGGTGCCGCGCCGCACGATGTGGTTCTCCCACACCTTCTCTGCCAGTGTGCCGGCCATGTCGCCGTCCTCTCGTCCGCCCGGGGCGGGGGGCCGCCCGTGGGTCCGTTCTCCGTGTCGCACTTGCGTCTCAGCCTTCGAGACGCCAATATCGACCTATGGACAACTCTAGCGGAGTCGGCGTACTCGACAAGGCCGCCTCGGTCCTCAACGCCCTCGAGGCCGGTCCCGCCACCCTCGCCCAGCTCGTCAACGCCACCCATCTTGCCCGTCCGACGGCGCACCGTCTGGCCGTCGCGCTCGAGCACCACCGTCTGGTGGGCCGGGACATGCAGGGTCGGTTCGTCCTCGGGCCGCGGCTGACCGAGCTCGCGAGCGCGGCGGGCGAGGACCGGCTGCTCGCCGCCGCCGGCCCCGTGCTGGCCGCGCTGCGGGACCACACCGGCGAGAGCGCGCAGCTCTACCGCCGCCAGGGCGACCAGCGCATCTGCGTGGCGGCCGCCGAGCGGCCGATCGGCCTGCGCGACTCGATCCCCGTCGGCGCCACGCTCACCATGGCCGCCGGGTCCGCCGCCCAGATCCTGCTCGCCTGGGAGGAGCCCGACCGGCTGCACCGCGGCCTGCAGGGCGCCAGGTTCACCGCCACCATCCTGTCCGGCGTCCGCCGCCGCGGCTGGGCGCAGTCGGTGTCCGAGCGCGAGGTGGGCGTCGCGTCGGTGAGCGCCCCCGTGCGCGGGCAGTCCGGGCGCGTGGTGGCGGCGGTGTCGATCTCCGGCCCCGTCGAGCGGCTCTCCCGCCAGCCCGGCCGCCTGCACGCCGCCGCGGTGGTCTCGGCGGCGAACCGCCTCACGGAGGTCCTCCGCCGCACCGCGGAGTGACCCTCGACCTCCGGGCGTCGAGCCGGCGGGAGCAGGCGTCGACGTCGTCATATGCGCGCGAGGTCGTCACTCATGTGTGGGCAGGTTCATAGGGTCGTCGCAACGTCTGG
>DAMBCY010000026.1:0-2390 GCA_032056255.1 Cellulomonas sp.
GGGCACCGTGAAGACGGTGTTGTTCGTCTTCAGGGACGACATCACCATCCAGTAGAACGGGAGCAGCACCGCGGCGGAGGCGACGACCAGCACCAGGTAGCCGACGATCTTCCCGGCGAGGGACAGCGGCCGGACGGGCCGGGGCCGGCGGGCCGGGGTGCCGGCGAGCCGGGGCAACGGGGCCGGCCGGAGGGTCGAGGTGGACATCAGCGGTCCCTCCGCTTGTTCACGACGAACTGGACGATCGTGATGGCGATGCAGATGGCGAACAGGACGATCGAGCTGGCCGACGCGTAGCCGAACTGGTTCTCGACGAAGCCCTTCTGGTAGATGAACTGGGACAGCACGAGGGTCGACTGGCCCGGGCCGCCGTTGGTCATCACGAGGATCAGGTCGAAGATCTTGAACGACCCGATGGTGAGCAGGACCGTCACGAGGAACGTGGTGGGCCGCAGCGACGGGATGGTCACGTTCCGGAACCGCTGCCACGGGCCGGCGCCGTCCATCCGGGCGGCCTCGTAGAGCTCGGGCGGGATGGTCTGCAGCCCCGCGAGGAACAGCAGCATGTAGTAGCCCATCTCGCGCCAGGTGGCGACGATGATGACCGCCGGCATCGACCAGTCCGCCGACGTCGTCCACCCGGGCGGGTTCTGGACGCCGACGAAGCTCAGGAACTGGTTGATCGGCCCGAACTCGGGGCTGAACAGCATGTTCCAGACCACCGCGATCGCGACGATCGACGTGATGTACGGGAAGAACGCGGCCGTGCGGAAGAACGCCACGCCGCGCAGCTTGCGGTTGAGCAGCAGCGCGAGCCCGAGGGACGCGGCCAGGGTCAGCGGGATGTGGAACACCGTGTAGTAGACGGTGTTGAACAGCGCGGTGTGGAACGACGTGTCGCCGACCAGCCGCGTGAAGTTGTCCAGCCCGACCCAGGGCGCCGTGCCGAACGCGTTCCAGCTGGTGAACGCGAGGTAGAACAGCGCGATCACGGGGACGAGCGTCAGGACGGCGAAGCCGACGAAGTTCGGGAGGATGAAGCTCCAGCCCACCAGCGCGTTGCGGCGGCGGAGCCGGCCACGGTGCCGGCTCGCCTGGTCCGGCGGGGCGAGGGTCTGAGATGCCATGGTGCTCGTCTTCTCTCGGGTGCGGGTCCGGCCTGGCCCCGGCCGGTGCGTCGCGGACGACGCACCGGCCGGAGGAGGGTGTCAGCCGATCCCGACCTCGGAGGACACCCGGCCCTCCGCCTCGGAGATGCCGTCGGCCACCGACGAGCTGCCGGACATGATCGCCGAGTGGGCGTCGTTGAGGATCGCCTGGATCGACGCGGTCTGCTCCGCCACCGGGTTCTCCGGGCGGGTGTCGTGCGTCGAGAAGGCGAACTTCGACAGGTCGTCCGTCGGCATGCCGTCGAGGCCGAAGAAGGTCTCGGTCACGGCGTCGTTGCTCAGCGCGGGCGTCACGCCGAGGTCGCTCAGGACGGTGGCGCCGCCCTCACCGGCGACCCAGGTCAGGAAGTCCTTCGCGACGTCGAGCTTGGCGTCGTCGATCGCCGGGTTGATGCCGAACGCCGTCGGGTCGCCGAACGTCACCGGCGTGCCGTCGGTGCCGGTCGTGCTGTCGTCGAACTGCGGTGCGGGGGCGATGCCCCAGCTGAAGTCCTCGGCCTCGCCGTTCGCCTGCTGCGCCAGCAGGGTGCCGATGTACCAGGAGCCCATCGGGAGCATGGCGGCCTTCTGGGTGCCGAACTCCGCCTGGTAGGTCAGCGAGCTGGTGGTGACCGTGCCGTAGGTCTGCTGCGCGCCGGCGTCCTGCAGGTCGATCGCGCGCTGGTAGTACGGCTCGAGGTAGCCGTAGTCGCCGCTGAGCAGGTCGGCGTCCGGCGTCTGCGCCAGCGCGAAGCCCTGGATCAGGGACTGCCAGGAGTGCTGGTAGGTGCCCTTCACGCCCTGGTCGGACAGGCCCGCGGTGAGCTGCTCGGCGGCGTCGGCGTAGTCGTCCCAGGTCCAGGAGCCGTCGGGGTACTCGACGCCGGCCGCGTCGAACAGGTCCTGGTTGTAGTAGAGGACCCAGGAGTCCTGCCGGTACGGGATCGCCCAGGTCTTGCCGTCGATCTCGTAGCTGCCCACGCCGCTCACGTCGGCGTCCAGGCCGCCGGCGACGTCGGACACGTCGAGCAGCTGGCCGCCGGACTGGAAGGTCCACAGCTTGTTGAGGTTCTTCAGGACGTACAGGTCCGGCGCGGTGCCGGCGGCCAGGTCGGAGATGATCTGGGTGTCGTAGTCGTTGCCGTCGCGGTACTCGACGACCTCGACGGTGACGTCCGGGTTCTCCTCGTGGTAGCCGTCGGCCAGGGCCTGGAACTCGGGGGTGCTGTTGAGCGCCCACCC
>DAMBCY010000026.1:2400-18730 GCA_032056255.1 Cellulomonas sp.
CCCGGAGATCTTCAGGGTGACGGGGCCGGAGGACGCCGGGTCCTCGCTCGCGCCGCCGCCGTCGTCCCCGCCGCCGCAGGCGGTCAGGGCGAGGGCCGCTGCCGCGGCCAGCCCGACAGCGGTCATCGTCGAACGCTTCATCGTTGCTCCTTCAGGGGTTCCGGGCCCCAACGCTGGGACCGGGTGGGGTTCCGGCAGGTCGACGTGACCGGCCGGGCTCGGAGGACTACTCGGTCGGCTGCTCGGGACCGCGCAGGGGCACGGCCGAGCGGGTGGTGGCGCCGTCGGGCCAGGTGACCCGGACGGTGGCGTGCGCGGGGGTCTCGTCGATGACGACCTCCGCCGGGGCGGACGGGGCGGGCGGTTCCGCGGGCGACCGGCTCCCGTCGAGGGTGACGAGCACCCCCGCCCAGGCGCCGGGGCGCACGGGCAGGTCGACCCAGGGCACCCGGGTGGGGCCGCCGAGCGGTCCGGCGTCCGGGCGCTCGTCGACGCCGGCGGCGGTCTGCTCGCCCAGCACGACGGCGAGGCCGGAGACGAGGCGCCCCGGGGCGACGGGCCAGCCGCCGATCCGCAGCCGCAGCCCGGCCGGGTCGCCGGCGAGGTCCTCGACGCGGACGGCCCGCAGCTCCCACGGTCCCCGGACCAGCGAGACGACGAGCAGCGTGCCCGCGGGCTCGGCCCGGCCCTCGAGCCCGGACCCGTGCCGCACCTGCTCCGCGGCGGGGGTGAGCCAGTGGGCCGCGGCCCGGGACGCGGCGACGCCGACCGGGACGTCGCCGCCGCCGTCGACGCGGGCGGTCAGGGTGCGGAACCCGGTGCGGTGGGTCGCCCGGCCGCCGGAGTCCACGAGCGCCACCGACCCGTCGAGCGGGTCGGTCCAGGCGGCGGCGTCCAGCAGCGGCGCGGTGGCGGTCGAGTAGCCGATCCGGGCGTACAGCGGCGAGTCGCCGCCGGTCGCGCCCTCGGTGGCGTGGTCGGTGCCGTGGTTGGCGATCCGCACGACGCCGTCCGCCGTCGTCCCGGCGACGACCCAGCCGGGGGCGCGCACCGCGCGCAGCGTGTCGGCCTGCTCGACGGGCAGCGGCTCCTCGGTCGCGGTCCACACCGGGTGGTCCGCGGGCAGCGCGAGGCCGAGCAGGCCCTTGCTCGCCCAGTACGGGGAGCCCGGGCCGGAGTAGGACTGCGCGAGCCGCGGCCACGCGTCGTGCCAGCCGAGGGTGAGCAGCCCGCGCTCGTCCGGGGCGCCGGCGTCGACGAAGTGCCGCACGACGCCCGAGGCGGCGCGGCGCAGCAGGCCCGGGGAGACCGACGGCACCTCGGCCACCGCCCCGACCCAGAACGGCGCGGCGGCCGCGAACCGGTAGACGAGGCTGCGGCCCTGCAGCAGCGGGGAGCCGTCCGCGCCGACCAGGTGCACGGCGTCGGTCAGGTAGCGGTCCAGGGCGGCGACGTCGGCGCGCCGCGCCTCGGGGCCGCGCAGCTCGGTCGCCCCGGCCATCCGGGCCCAGAGCGTCGGGTACAGGTGCAGCGCCCAGCCGACGTAGTGGTCGTAGGACCGCTCGGCGCCGTCGGACAGCCAGCCGTCCGGGCGGGCGAACGTGTCGTGCGTCGCCAGGTCCTCCGCGACGTCGTCCGCGGACCACGGCCCGCCGACCGACCGCAGGAACGTCTGCACGACCAGCCGGAACCACACCCAGTTGATCCGGGGGTACGTCGGGTCGCCGACGGCGGGGGCGAGGTAGTCCACGACCTGCTCCTGCACGAGCGGCGAGAGCCGGTCCCAGATCCACGGGCGGGTCAGGTCGAGCACGAGGGCGATCGACGCGGCCTCCACCTTGGCCTGCGCGTGCTCGTCCAGCCGGACCCAGCGGTCGGGCGCGTGCGGGTCGGTGCCGGCGGCGATGCCCCGGGCGTACCATTCCGCGAGGTGCGTGGGGTCGGCCCCGCGCTCCCCCGCGAGCCGGGAGCCCGCGAGCAGGAACGTGCGGGCGAAGCCCTCGAGGCCGTCGACGTCCCGGCCGTACCCGCCGGCGGGGCCGGGGGGTGTGATGCGGGCGTGGCCCGGCGACGCGAACGGTCGGGCGCCGTCGAGGAGGGTGTCCGCGAGCGCCAGCCACGTGCCGCGCGTCCAGCCGGTGCGCGGCGAGCGCGTCAGGTCCGCGACGGCGGGGCCGGCGTCGGGTGCTGCGGGTGCGGTCACGGGGGTCTTCTCCGTCGAAGGGACCTGCGGGCCGGCGCTGGGCCGCCCGTGCGGTTCCGATCACGTTCGATCCGAACCGGCCTGACAGGGACGAGTGAATCGTTCACAATCGAACATGTCAAGACCGTAACCGAACTGATACGATCACAATCGAATCGAGAGCGTCCTCGAAACGATCAGACTCGACGGCTCGACGAGGAGACATGGGGTCCACACCGCACCGCACCCGCTTCACGGGGCCGCTGGCCGCCCGCTGGGGCGCGGCCGCCCTGGAGCCGCCGCTGCTCCCGGGGCCGGCCCTGCCCGTCCCCGCGGCGACCGACCGCTCCACCTGGGACGCGGTCGACCGGCCCACCGTCGACGCCCTGCTCGCCCGCGCGGCCGCGGAGGCCGGGGCGCCGTGGCCCGCGACCACCGCCGTGTCGCTCGCCCGGCTGTTCCGGGACGGCGACCGGGACGGGTACGAGCAGCGGGTGTTCGCGCGGCAGCACCGGCTCACGCGCGCCGCGGTGCTCGCGGCGGCGCTGCCCGCGGACGACCGGCTGGACGAGGTCGCGGACGGCGTGCTGCTGCTCTGCGAGCAGACGTCCTGGTGCTGGCCCGCGCACGACCGGTTCGCCGCCGCCCGCGGGGACGTGCTGCCCGACGTCACCGCGCCGTTCCTCGACCTCGGGGCCGGGGAGGTCGCCGCGCAGCTCGCCTGGGTCGACCACCTGCTGGGCGCGGAGCTCGACGCCCGGTGGCCCGGGCTGCGCGCGCGCCTGCGGCACGAGGTCGACGTGCGCGTGCTGGAGCCGTTCGAGCACCGTGACGACTGGCACTGGATCGGCCTCGACGGCGACGTGCACAACTGGAACCCGTGGATCCACGGCAACGTCCTCGTCGCAGCGCTGGCGCTGGTGGCCGACGCCGACCGCCGGGCGCGGCTGGTGGCGCGGGTGATCGAGGGGCTGGACCGGTACGTCGCCGTGCTGCCCGCCGACGGGGCCATCGACGAGGGCTACGCCTACTGGTGGAACGGCGCGTGCCGGGCGCTCGAGGCGCTCGACCTGCTCGCGTCGGCCGCCGGCGGGGCGCTCGACGCCACCGGCGTCCCCGCGCTCGCGCAGACCGTGGCCTTCCCGCACCGCATGCACCTCGGCGGCGACTGGTACCTCAACGTCGCCGACGGCCAGGCCCGCCCGCCCGCGGCGCAGCCCTGGCACGCCCTGCACCGCGCCGGGCGGGTGTTCGGCGACGTGGAGGCGGCCGCGCACGCCGCCGCCCACCGGGTGCCGGGCTCCCCCGTGGCCGACGAGTCGGGCGGCCTCGGCCGGCTGCTGCGTGCCCTCACCGACCCCGCCTGGGTCGGCGCGGCGCCGGGGACGTCCCCGCTGCCCCGGGACGTCTGGCTGCCGTCGGTCCAGGTGCTGCTCGCGCGGGGCTCCGCCGGATCGGCGTCCGGGCTCACCCTCGCCGCCAAGGGCGGGCACGACGACGAGCACCACAACCACAACGACGTCGGCTCGTTCGTCGTCGCGCTGCGCGGCGTGCCCGTCGCGGTGGACGCCGGCCGCCCGACCTACACCCGGCAGACGTTCTCCCCCGACCGGTACGGCATCTGGACCATGCAGTCCGCGTGGCACAACGTGCCGTCGGTCGCGGGGCTCGACCAGCCGGCGTCGCGGGCGGCCGCGGCCCGGGACGTGCGGGCGGACCTGGGCGATGCGGCGACCTCGCTCGGCCTGGACCTCGCGGACGCCTACCCGGGGTCCGGCGTGACGTCCTGGCGGCGGACGGCGCGGCTGGACCGGGAGTCCGGCCGGGTCGACGTGCGGGACGCGTGGGCCCTCGGCGGACCCGCCGCCGGCCGGCCGTCGTGCGTGCGGGTGCTGCTCGCGGGGACGGTCACCCGCGACGACGACGGCCTGCTCGTCCGGGCGCTCGACGGCGCCGGGACCGTACGGCTCCGCTGGTCCGGCGACGTCGCGTCCGCGGCCGTCGAGACGCGGCACCTGGACGACCCGATGCTGACCGACGTCTGGGGTGACGCGCTGACCCGCCTCACCCTCACCCTGCTCGACGTCCCGGCCGGGACCGTCGAGGTCACGCTGGAGGAGACCGCATGACCACCGACGCCCTCGGACCGCTCGCCGTCGACCGTCGCGCCCAGGTGCTCGACGTGCTGCACCAGCGCGGGTCCGCACGGGTGTCGGAGCTGACCGAGGAGCTCGGCGTCACGGCCGTCACCGTGCGCCGGGACATCGCCCGGCTCGCCGAGGCGGGACTGGTGCGGCGGGTGCACGGCGGGGTGACGCTCGCGCGCGCGCCGGAGGCGGGCGACGGGGGACCCGCCTCCGTGGCGTCGGGTGCGGTGCCGTCGGGCGCGGGCGCGCCTGCCGCCGTCACGCCCGCCGCGGAGCCGCCGGTCGTCGCGCCCGCGCACGCCCTCCGGCTCGCCGTGCCCGCTCGTCTCGCCGTGCCCGCTCGTCCTGCGGGGCCCGCCCGGCCGGCCCGGCCCGGACGCACCGGCACCGTCGGCATGCTCGTGCCCTCGCTCGACTACTACTGGCCGCGCGTGGCCCGGGGCGTCGAGGGCGCCGCCCGCGCCTACGGGCTCGGCGTCGTGCTGCGCGGCAGCAGCTACGAGTCCGACGACGACCGCCCGCACCTCGAACGCCTCGTCGAGCAGGTGGGCGGCGGCGGGCTCGTCGTCGCGCCCCGCACCGACACCCCGACCGCCGCCGACACCCTCGCCTGGCTCGCGGGGACCGGCGTCCCGACCGTCCTGGCCGAGCGCACCGTGGACGGACCGCAGCACGCCGCGTTCGACTCCGTGCACAGCGACCACGCCGAGGGCGCGGAGGCCGCCGTCCGGCACCTGGTCGGCCTCGGCCACCAGCGGCTCGGCCTGGTCGTCAGCGCACACAGCCCCACCGGACCGAACCTGCGGCGCGGCTGGCTCGCCGCCACCACCGGCGTCACCCGGACCCTCGACCTCGCCACCCCCGACCCCGGCCGCGCCGGCTGGGACGACGCCGTCGCGGCCGTCGTCGCGCAGTGCCGCGAGACCGGCACCACCGCCCTGCTCGTGCACGCCGACGCCACCGCGATCGCCCTGGTGCAGGCCTTCGAGCAGCACGGCGTGGACGTGCCCGGCGACCTGTCGCTCATCGCCTACGACGACGAGGTCGCCGGGCTGTTCAGCCCGCCGCTCACCGCCGTCCGCCCGCACCGGCACGCCCTGGGCCGCGCCGCCGTGGAGCTGCTGACCGCACGCCTCGCCGACCCGGGACGCCCGACGCACCGGGTGCTCATCACGCCGTCGCTGCGCGTGCGGGAGTCCACGGCCGCGCCGCGGGACGTCTGACCGCGCCCCGCGCGCTCGATTGCCCTGCCGCCGCCCCGGGCTCACCCGCACCCGCACCCGCACCCGACGAACGTGCAGTACCTGGGTGTTTCCCGCGCCCGAACCCCCCACGTACTGCAAGTTCGTGCGCCGGGCGAGGCCGTGCGGGGACCCACCCGGCGCTATGGTCGGTCCGGGCCGGGCGGCCCCGGACGGGAGAGGCACGTGAGCGACGGGACCAGCAGGCACCTCGCCGTGAGCCGACGCGCCCAGGTGCTCGAGGCCCTGCACGCCCACGGCACCGTGCGCGTCTCCGACCTCGCGGTCGAGCTCGGCGTCACCCCGGTGACCGTGCGCCGCGACATCACCCAGCTCGTCGGCGAGGGGCTCGCGCTGCGCGTGCACGGCGGGGCGACGCTCAACCGACCCGGCGCACCCGCCGATCCCGCGCCCGAGGCCCCCGCCGGCGCGCCCGCACCACCCGGGGCACCCGTCGCCACGGCGACCGGGACCATCGGCATGCTCGTGCCGTCGCTCGACTACTACTGGCCGGGCGTCGCCCGCGGCGCCGAGGAGCGCGCGGCGGCCCACGGCCTGCGGCTGCGCCTGCGCGGCTCCTCCTACGAGACCGAGGACGAGCGCCCGCAGCTCGAACGGCTCCTGCGTGGCGGTGCGGACGCCCTGCTCGTCGCCCCGTCGCTCGACAGCCCGCACGCCGGCGACGTGCTCGCCTGGGTCGGCGACCTCGACCTGCCGGTCGTGCTCGTCGAGCGCAGCGCGCGCGCCCGCGACGGTCACGGCGCGCTCGAGTCGGTCGTCACCGACCACGGCCTCGGCGCGGAGACCGCCGTCCAGCACCTCGCCGCGCTCGGCCACCGCCGGATCGGCGTCGCCCTGAGCAGCCACAGCCCGCACACCCCCGACCTCCGGGCGGGCTGGGCGCGCGCGGTGGCGGAGCTGGGGCTCGCGACGGACGCGGTCGACGTGGACCTGCCCGACCGGCGCGCCGCGGACTGGCAGGTCAGCGTCGAGGACGTGGTGGCGTCCGCGCTGAGCTCCGGCACCACCGCGCTGCTCGTGCACTCCGACCCCGAGGCGATGGGCATCGTGCAGCACTGCGAGGAGCGCGGCGTCCCCGTGCCCGGCGCCCTGTCCGTCGTCGCCTACGACGACGAGGTGGCGGGGCTGTTCAGCCCCGCCCTCACCGCGGTGCGGCCGCCGCGGGCGTTCGTCGGGCGGGCCGCGGTCGACCTGGCCGTCGCGCGGCTGGCGGACCCGGGACGCCCGACGCACCGGGTGGTGGTGAGCCCGAGCCTCGTCGTGCGGGACTCGACCGCCGCGCCGCCGGCCTGACGCCGCCGCTGGTCGCGGCCCGGTTGCGGCCCTCCGTGGTCCCGATACGTTCGAGGTGAGGGGCGTGCCGAGCGCCCCTCGCGGCTACCACCGGCCGAGCACGGTCGGGCCGACCCGCTGGAGGACCTGTGACCACGACCCGCACCCGGCACCCCGCCCGCACCCCCCGCACGTTCGCGCTCGCCCTCGCGGCCGGCGCGCTCGTCGTCGGGACCTCGGCGTGCACCGGCGGCACCGTGGAGGCCGAGGACACCACCGGCACCACACCCGCGCCGGACCCGGTGACGACGACCGCCGACACCGGAACCGACGACGACGCCACGGCCACCGAGCCCGCCGGCGGCGGCCTGCTCGACGGCAGCCGGCAGGTCGACATCCAGACCTACGGCGACCAGTGGGTCACCACCACCGTCGAGGGCGGCGTCACCACCGTCACCGACCCCGCCGAGGCCGGCGGCGTCCCGACCACGTGGGTGTTCGAGCCCACCGGGACGACGTTCCAGGTCCGGACGACCGCCACCACGGACGGGCAGCCGTCCTGCCTGAGCCTGCCCGGCGACGACGTCATCACGGTCGCACCGTGCGACCCGGCCGCGCCCGACCAGCAGCTCGACGTCGCGACGCTCGACCAGCCGGACCAGGTGAACATCTCGTCGGCCGCGGGCGTCGTGGTGGCGGACCAGGAGGGTGGCCTCGCGCTCGACCCGGACCCGTCGAGCCCGGCGAGCGTGTTCACGCTGGTGGACCGCGGGGCGGCGGAGGGCTGATCCCGGCCCACGCCGCCCCGTGCCGAGGCCACAGTTTTCGGCTGCGCTACAGGCAGTTCGGCCAGGTCGACGGCGACAGCTTCGTCACCGATGGTATCGGCGATCGCGCCTGGCGCTGGTCCTACGAGACCAGCCGTCGCGAGCGCGGTGTTCACCCAGACGGACACTGACCTCTTGCGCTTCGACCCCGACGACGGCAGTCCGTCAGGGCGAGTCACGGCAGAACCGCCGATGGTTAGGCAGCGGGTCGGCGGCGCACAAGCCGCGTCTTGGCAGCGCGCAGGCTCCCCTCGATCAAAGCCGTGCACTCACCGCCCGCCCCACGTGGTTCCGCCCGCACCCGCATCCGTCGCCCCGCCCGGTCGTCCATCAGCACGCGCCCAAAGATTGTCCACCACTAGCACCGCGGGCGATCCAAGTGCGCCTCGATTCCCCACAGGTGCCGGCACCCGAGTCGGGCACCTGATGCATACAACGACTCTGGGTGGTGCTGCGACGAACGTCACCCTTCCTCATGTACGACCGCATTGCGAGACCAGCGCTAAGCAAGCAGAACTCCGCGCACTGCACCACTCGCACAAATCGGCACCCAGGCAAGCATGGCCACTCCGAGAAGAACTCGGCACTTATTGGTCGGCCCGAGTTTCGACGTCCGCCCCCGTCACGGCCTCGTTTGCGCGCACATCTACCGCCGGATCCTGCAGCGTAAGGTCCCTCTCAACCTCCGCCGAGCGAAGATCAAGGTCGATTCCCTCGCCAGTCGCGCAGTCGCCAAGAGAGGAGGCCGTGCGAACAAGCACTCTGTGCACCTCCGCCGGTATGTCTACGAACCAGCCTCGCCGCTTGCTGCCCACGCCGCCACACCTGGCGACATCAAGGTTCGCGACCGGCGCGCCGGAGCCATCAACGGCCTCGACGGAAACTTCCTCCGTATCCGCCCAGTAACTTCCCCTAATTCTGAGTCGCTCAGCGAACCTCCCGATCAAGCCAATATCGAGCAGGCTTCGACCATCCGGGGCCAAGTTGTCAACACGAGCAATCACGTGATCAGGAATGTGAGAATATGCTTCGGCCACCATGCTGGCGAACTTGGCGTCCGGATTGTGGTGCTCTGCGTAGCGCTTTACCGACCACTCAACGGGGAAACCCCACTGATCGAGGAGGGGATAGGCGCCGCGCAAGCGCTCCATTGCGATCCGAGCCGACTGGACATCTGAGACTCGCCCATGACCCCGCACTTGGAAAAGACCGAATGATCCATCCCGATTGAAGGACGCGGTAAGTCGCTCCAGAACTCGGAACCACGAGGGTCGTTGAGCGTTCTCGACGTAGGCGATCGTGAGAGCGAGACGCTGTTCAACACCGTTCTCAAGAGCAAGCGCACGGACCTGCACCACAATGTCGTCGGCCAGTTCGCCGCTGCGCGCTTCCGAGGCATCCGTCGCCCTGAAATAAGAGATGGCGAGAACGGCGGCGATAATCGCCGCAATCATGTTCGATATGATGTCAGTCACAGTCGGAGCAACCGGCGCCACAGCAGGTCGCGACAGCGCTGCAAGAAAAGCACAGACCGCGATCCCGGCGACTATCGAAACCAGCACGGCTGCCCGTCGCCGATTGAGGACCACGCTTCCCGGAGCGCCGCGAAGCGATGCCAGGAGCGAAGCCGCAATACTCCAGAGTGCGTAAAACGACGCCGATAGGACGATCGCGAACGTCGGATGGGGTGCGTATATTCCGACCGCCAAGAACGCTAGGTAGGGAGGAAGGAAACGAAAGACCGCATAACGCAAGCCGGTCAGAGAAACGTATTGCGCCAGTGTCTCTTGCGGGCTGAAATAGCTGCCAGGCCAGGCTATCCTCACGTGCTGGTATAGCAACACGAGAAGCGCCGAAGCACCGACCGCCCATGCAACCGTGGTCCCCATATAAGGAGTGTGCCACCACGCAGAGCCGAAGCGGCTCCTCGGTGACTCTCCTTCAAGCACCCGGCGTCAACCTAGAGTTCCTACGCACCGCCCGCTCCACCCCCCGCAGCTCCGCGAGCCCCCGCATCCGCCCGTACAGCGAGTACCCCGGGTTCGTCACCCGCGCCCGGTCGTCCAGCAGCACGTGCCCGTGGTCCGGCCGCATCGGGATCGGCGCCACCCCGGGCCCGCGCCGCGCCTCCTCGTCCACCAGCGCCGAGATCACCGCGACCATGTCCGCGTCCCCGTCCAGGTGCGGCGCCTCCGTGAACGACGCCCCGTCCGCGTCCAGCGTCACCGACCGCAGGTGCGCGAAGTGGATCCGCGAGGCGAACCGCCGGGTCATCTCCACCACGTCGTTGTCGGCCCGCGACCCGTAGGACCCGATGCACATCGTCAGCCCGTTGACCTCCGAGGGCGCCGCGTCCAGCACGGCCTGCGCGTCCGAGGCCGTCGACACCACCCGCGGCAGCCCGAACATCGGCCGCGGCGGGTCGTCCGGGTGGATCGCCATCCGCACGCCGACCTCCTCGGCCACCGGGATGACCGCGGACAGGAACGCCGCCAGCCGCTCCCGCAGCACCGAGGCCGGCACGTCGTCGTACGCCGCCAGCGCCTCCCGGAACCGCCCGAGGTCGTAGTGCTCCTCGGCCCCCGGCAGACCGGCCAGGATCGTGCCCCGCAGCCGTGACCGCTCCTCCGCCGACAGCCCGTCCCAGAGTCGCGACGCCGCCTCGACCTGCGCCGCCGTCCAGTCGTCGACCGCCCCCGGCCGCGCCAGGTCGAACAGGTCGAACGCGGCCAGCGCCACCGCGTCGAACCGCAGCGCCAGCGCCCCGTCCGGCATCGCGTACGACAGGTCGGTCCGGGTCCAGTCCAGGACGGGCATGAAGTTGTAGCAGACGACGCCGAGCCCGCACGCGGCCAGGTTCCGCAGCGTCTGCCGGTACGCCTCGATCGCCTCCGCGGCCCGCGGCCCGCCGGTCTTGACGTCCTCGTGCACCGGCACGCTCTCGACGACGGACCACTCCAGCCCGGCGGCCTCGATCTCGGCCTTCCTCGCCTGGATCTCGGACACCTCCCAGACCGACCCGTTCGGCACGTGGTGCAGCGCGGTGACGATCCCGGTCGCGCCGGTCTGCCGGACCTCGGCCAGGGTGATCGGGTCGGCGGGGCCGAACCATCGCCAGGTGTGCTTCATCGCGGTTCCCTCCACTGGTTCACAAGACAGACAACACGACGAACGACCCGAGGCCCCAGCACGCAGGGACCCCGGGGCGTCGTCACGCACGGAGCGCGGTCACATGTTCAGTGTCGCCAGCTCCGTGGCCGGGTCCGCGCCGTTCGCGATGTTCTGCAGCACGACGCCGAGGTCATTCTCCAGCCCGTCGTTGTCCGACGTGAGCTTGCGCGGGTGCTCGGCCTCCGCCAGCGCGTCGGTCACGACCTGCACCGACTCCAGCGCGGTCGGGTTCTCGTCGGCACCGAGCTCCGCGGAGACGCCCTCGGCGGCCGGGAAGCCCTGCATGGTGTCGACCCAGATCTGCTGGCCCTGGCCGACGGCCAGGAACTCGGCGAACTTCTGCGCGGCCTCCAGCTTCGCGCCCTCGAGCTCGGCGCTCAGCGCGAGCGCGTAGTCGACGCCGGAGACGGCCTTGGCCTCGTTGTCGCCCAGGGTCGGCATCGGCGCCATGCCGAGCACGTCGTCCGCGACCGCGGAGCCCGGGGTCTCGGAGTTGCCGGACAGGGTGGCGGACACGTGCCACGAGCCGGTCGGCATCGCCAGGGCCTTGCGGGCCAGCAGGTAGTCGTCGCGCGCCGACGGGTAGATGGTCGTCGACGTCGCACCCTCCTGGAACACGCCGTCGCTGAACAGGTCGGCCCAGCGCTCGGCGGCGGCGACCAGCGGCTCCGCGTCCCACGAGCCCTCGCCCGACGCGGCCTGGTAGATGGCCTCGCCGTCGCCGTACTGGGTGCTCAGCCAGACGAAGAAGTCGTCCGCGTGCCACGCGTCGGCGGCGCCCATGGCGAACGGGGTGTAGCCCGCGGCCCGGGCCGCCTCGGAGACGGCGAGCAGCGACGCGTAGTCCGTCGGCAGCTCGAGGCCCAGCTCGTCGAACAGCGTCTCGTTGTAGAGGTAGAACTCCGAGCCGGCGGTGAGGATCGGCAGCGCGGCGACGACGCCGTCGGAGGTGGTGACCGAGTCGAGCAGCTCGGGCTTGATGCCGTCGATCCAGTCGGCGGCGTAGTCCGCGGTGTCGAGCGCGTACTCGGCGTAGTCGTCGAACGCGGAGCCGACCTGGATGCCGTAGAGGTCGGGCACCTCGCCGGCCAGGATCAGGTTGTCGAGCTCGCCGAGGTAGTTCCCGGCGCCCTCGGCACCCTCGTACTGGATGGTGATGTCGGGGTTCTCGGCCTCGAACGCCGCGATGATGTCGGCGGCCTGGTCCACCGTGGGGATCCACGAGCGGTAGACGAGGGTGACGGAGCCGTCGTCGGCGACGCCGTCGTCGCCGCCCGAGCCGCAGCCGGCGACGAGCAGGGTGAGGGCGGCGGTGGCGGCGCCCGCCGCGAGGACGCGGCGCCGGGCAGGGGTGGTGCGCATCTCGGTTCTCCTTGTGGTTCGACGTTGAACTGCAGGTCAGCGCGCCGCGCGGGCGACGCTCGGGGGAAAGGACGGGGCGTTCAGCTCTTGACCGCGCCGGCCGTGAGGCCGGACTGCAGGTAGCGCTGGCTGAACAGGTAGACGATCACCGAGGGGATCGTCATGAGGATGAGGCCGGCGTACAGCTGACCGATCTGCTCCTGGGACATCCGCTCGTACTGCAGGAGCGCGACGGCGGCCGTCACCGGGAACTTGGACTCGGACGACAGCAGCAGGTTCGGCAGCAGGTACTCGTTCCAGCAGTACACGAACGACAGGACGGACACGTTCGCGAGCACCGGCCCGGACAGCGGCAGGAAGATCTTGGTGAACACGCCGAACGGCCGGGCGCCGTCGATCGTGGCGGCCTCGACGAGCTCGGTCGGGATGCCGTCGAAGTGGTTCTTCATCAGCAGCAGCATCACGAGCACGTTGAACGCGACCAGCGGGATGACCACGCCGAGGTAGGTGTCCCGCAGACCCAGGTCGTTCATGGTCGCGAACAGCGGGGTCACCACGGACGCGACGGGGATGGCCATGCAGGCGAGCAGGGCGCGGTACAGGACGGTCCGGCCGCGGAACCGCATCCGGGCGAACGCGAACCCGGCGAGCGAGGAGATGATGACGATGACCACCGTCGAGCCGCCGGCCAGCAGGAAGCTGTTCCCGATCGCCGACCAGTAGTCGAACCGCGGGTGGTTCAGCACGGCCTCGTAGTTGCCCGAGCCGCCGACCTTGAACGACTCTACGAACGCGATCACGATCGGGTAGATCCACATCGCGGCGAGGACGCACAGGACGGCGTACATCACCGTCCACCGGAGGGTCTTCTGGTTGCGCACGGCCTACTTCTCCCTGCTGCTCAGGCGGGTCTGGACCAGGGACAGGACGAACGCGGCGACGAGGATGAAGATCCCGATGGCCGACGAGTAGCCCGCGTCCCGGTTGAGCCGCTCCTGGTAGAGGAACGTGCTGAGGAAGTGCGTCGAGACGCCGGGGCCGCCCTGGGTGGTGAGCCACACGGTGTCGAAGGTCTTCAGCGAGCCGACGATGCCGAGCAGGATCAGCACGCCCGTGGTGCCCCGGAGCGACGGGATCGTGATGGAGCGCAGCCGCCGCCACCAGCCGGCGCCGTCCAGGGACGCCGCCTCGTAGAGCTCGTCGGGGATCGACATCAGGCCGCTGAAGTAGACCATCATCGAGAAGCCCATCCACGCGAACACGTTGATGACGACGATCGACCAGACGCCGAGGTCGGCGCCGAGCCACAGGATCGTGTCGTTCTCCCCCAGCAGGCCGAGCGCCCGCAGCGTCTCGTTCAGCGAGCCGTAGTTCGCCTCGAACATGTACTTGAAGACCGTCGCGATGATCGCGGGGGCCATGGCGATCGGCAGGAAGAAGATCGCCTTGAAGAAGTTGGCCCCGGGCATCCGCTCCTTGGCGATCACCGCGACCAGCAGGCCGAGGACGGTCTGCAGGCCGACGGTCGCCACCATGAACACGAGCGTGTTCCGCAGCGCGATGTGGAACGTGCGGTCGGCGAACAGCCGCTGGTAGTTCTCGAGCCCGATGAAGTCCATCCGGGTCAGGCCGTTCCAGTCGGTCAGGCTGGCCCAGACGGCGAAGCCGACCGTGTAGTACAGGAGCGCGCCGGCCAGCACGACGATCGGGGCCACGTACAGGTAGGGGGCCCACCGGCCGCCGAACTGCCGCATCGCGGTTCTCCTAGGTCATCGTTGAACTAAAGCCTCCCGGCCGAGGCGCGGGAGGGTGTGGGGTTCAACGTCGTAGTTCGACGTTGAACGAAGGGACCGTAGCACAGGTACGATCAGCCCGACGAGCCCACCGCCGGGCGGGTCCCCTGGTCGAGCAGACCGGGACGAACCGGCACCGAACGGGCACAGGGTCACGACGACGAGGGGATTCTCGATGGCGCGAGTGCGGCTCGCCGACGTCGCCGAGCGGGTGGGCGTCAGCACCAAGACGGTGTCGAACGTGGTCAACGGCACCGGCTGGGTGAGTGCACCCGTGCGGGAGCGCATCCTCGCCACGATCGCCGAGCTCGGCTACCGCCCGAACCTCGCGGCGCGGCAGCTGCGCAGCGGGCACAGCGGGCTGATCGGCCTGTGCGTGCCGAGCCTGCGCGAGCCGTACTTCGCGGAGTTCGCGTCGGAGTTCGTGTCCGCCGCGGAGGCGCGGGGGTCGACGGTCCTGGTCACGCAGTCGAAGGGCAACCGGCAGGTCGAGCTGTCGATGCTGGAGTGCGAGGACCTGCCGGCCGTCGACGGCCTGGTGTTCAGCCCGCTGACCCTGACCCGCGAGGACACCGGGGCGCGCCGCTCGACGATCCCGCTGGTGCTGATCGGCGAGCACGGCGAGGCGCTGGCCTCCGACACCATCCCGCACGTGGGCCCGGACAACGCCGCGGCGGCGGAGGCGGCGACGCGGTACCTGATCGGGCAGGGGCGCACCCGCATCGCCGCGGTGGGCCTGCAGCCCGGCGACGTCGACTCGACCGGTCACGTGCGGTTCGAGGGCTACCGGCGCGCGCTCGCCGCCGCCGGGATCCCGCTGGACCCGGCGCTGCTCGTCGAGGTCGAGGCCTACCACCGGGCCGAGGGCTCCGCGGCCGTGGAGCGGCTGCTCGCCGAGGGGACCGACTTCGACGGGGTGTTCTGCTTCAACGACTCGCTGGCGTTCGGCGCGCTGCACACGCTCGGCGTGCACCGGGTCCCGGTGCCGGACGAGGTCGCCGTCGTGGGGTACGACAACATCGAGGAGGGCGGGTTCCTGGTCCCGCCGCTGACGACGATCGACCCGGGCCTGGCGTCGTCGACGGACCTGATCCTGGACCTGCTGATCGGCGCGCGGAAGGGCGAGGGCGGCCACATCGGGACGCCGTTCAGCCTCGTCGAGCGCTGACACCTGCTCGGACCGCGCCCGCGACGCCGGGTGGGCAGCAGGTGTCGCCTCCCGAGGTGCGGAAGGGACATCAGCTGCCCACTCGGCGCGCGGGTCAGCCGGCGGTGAGGCGCAGGGTCAGCTCCGCCGGAGCGGGGCGGAGGACCGCGTCCGGGAGCACGCCCGGGCCGCACGCGGCCGAGCCCAGGCCGTGCTGCGCCGCGTCCAGGTGCACGTGCAGCAGCCCGTCCGGCACCAGCTCGTGCGGGTGCGCCGCGACGTCCAGCGCGCGGTCGGACCACGGGCGCAGCGACAGCTCGACGCCCGCCCGCGGCACCCCGCCGTAGACCGCCGGTCCGGCGTCGAGCACCAGCGCGGACCCGTCGGGGAACGACAGCGCGGCGTGCGTGACGCCCCGGCGCGCGCCGTTCTCCTGCGGGTGCGTGTACCGGGTCTGCAGGTCCCGGACCGCGTGGGACCAGGCGCCGCCGACGGCCGCCCTCGCCGAGTCGGCGTACGACTCGTCCGGGCCGAGCCCGAGCCAGGACACCGCCACGTCCTCGGCCGCGGGCTCCTCCAGGGTCAGCAGCAGGCCGAGCCGGGCGATCGACCCGGACCACCGGCCGTCGGGCACGATCCGCACCCGCAGGTCCACCGACCCGTCCGCACCGGACGACCACACGTACGTGGTCCGGAAGCCGTTCCGGGTCCGCGGCCCGGCGGTGCGCGCCTCGACGACGAGCGCCCCGTGGGCGTCCAGCGCCGCGGAGACCTTGCGCTCGGCGAGCAGGTGCAGGCCGTGCTGCTTCCAGACCGCCTCGTCCGACGGCCCGGTCCACATGCCCGACCGGCGGTCGTTGTCGGTCGGCGCGCGCCAGGCGTCGACGCGCAGCCCGGCGACCCGGCGGCCGTGCAGGGCGACCAGGGTGCCGGCCGCGTCGAACCGGGCGGGCCCGACGACGTACGAGCCGTCCGCCTCCTGCCGCGCCCCTCCGGTGGCCACCTCCGCGAGCGCCACCGCGGGGACGACCGCGACCTGCCCGGTCGCGACGACCCACGGGCCGCCCTCGAACCAGGACGCGTCCAGGCCGTCGGCGGCGTGCTGCACGGCGCGCAGCGTCCAGTACGCCGGCGTGTGGTCCGCGGGCGGCAGCGGCAGGTCCGCCG
>DAMBCY010000027.1:0-15619 GCA_032056255.1 Cellulomonas sp.
GAACAGCGGTAGCCCTACCCCACGGTGTACCCACTGCTCTCTCCATCGAGAGCGCTCCGTCTACCCAGGTCTCTACCCCGTACTGCCAACAGGTGTACCCCACGGGTATCCCCAAGCCCTGGACTCTCCCCGTGCTCTACCTAGGTCAGTACTGCTGATCTATCGCCCGTTCCTGAGTCGGACTACATGTTGGCGGTGTACCCCTGTGCACCCTATTTCCATTGAGACCACTGCGTGCCCTGGGGAGGGCACTACAGGGCTCCCGGAGGCGTGTCTCCCTAGTCGGTACGGGGTGTCTCCATGAGGGCTTGGAAACACCCTCCCTGGTGCGGAGAGGGTGTCTCCCGTGGGGTTTACCCCACGGTGGTGTTTCCACCTGTCACCACATTGGTCTCACCCTCTCCCCAGGGAGGAGAGGGGATGGGTGTACCCCGTTTCCCGGAGAGGGCGTACCCGGGGAAACGGGGAGAGTGAGCGTCTACCGGGTAGAGGGGAAACAGGGAGACCTTGATGGTCTCCCCGGGTGGGTCTACCCCTTGGGGTAGAGGTTGCATTGGGTACACCCGGTGACACCTGTCCTCCCCTCCCCCAGGGAAACGTAGAGGAGAGGGTGCGTCTCTACCCCCTCCTCTACCCACGGCTAGAGCCTCTCCCTGCTGCTCCGGGCAGAGGAGGGCAGGGGTACTCCGCTACAACGCTGTAGTGGAAGGGGGAAGTTCGAACGTTAAACGCCACGAACTTACGTTTTCGCCAGATTTGATCCTCTGACCTGCACAAACACTACCGCGCGCCTCCTGACCGCGATTGTGCATTCGCGTGCCTTCTACGTGAAGATCAGCACGGCAAACCCACGCTCAGCGCACGCAGTTCGAATATACCGATAGTTCCTTCTGACAGGTTGATTCGCACAGGAGGAAACAGCATGAGCCACGATGTAGACGCGTTCGATTCCCTATGGGGACAGATGCCAGGGAAGGGTGGGGGCACATCAATCACGCCCAAGGAGACCCCTCGCGCGGTCTCCTCTACCCAACGGGTACAGCACGTTGGTGTACCTGTAGGAGAGAGTAAGGCTGAGCGTCATCGTCTTCCGGTGAGGTCTATCCCGGTAGAGGAGACAGCCTCCCGGGTGGAGCGAGTCTCCCCTGTTGTAGCGGTGGTGGAGGAGAGTACTGCTATGGAGGAGAGCACAGGACGCCCTCCCCTTCCCTCCGAGCGTCACCGCAAGGGTCAGCCAGTAAAGAACACCCGCGTGGGCTCTTCTCCGTCTCTCACTCCTAAGGGGAGAACTCGTCAGGTCCAGTCCACCACTCGCAAGCGCATCCTCAGTGAGGTTGCGGCGAACGCGGGGATCATCAACCGTCACGTAGCCCGAGCATGTATTGCAGCAGCAGACACTATCGATCCACAGCCTCACTGGGATAAGCAATCGGGAGCCTGGATCGAGCCATCCGGCTCTCTAGTCCACCACAGTGAAATCACCGATGCTGTGGCTGACAACCAACTACGCAGCCTCGTCAACGCACGGTATATGCATCGGCATCCAATGCCCTGGGGCACCGGATACATGTACACGATGACAGCCTGGGGTCAGGCTGCATCGGACTACCCAAACACGAAGCCGTTCCACGCTCGCCAGGCAGGCATGCGGGGTGACCGCGTTCGTCACACGCTGATGATCGCCGCCACGCACGCCGCTGTTCGAGGTGGGCTCATGAAGGGTATCGATGCGAATGCAACGGTTATCGCTGACCGAGTGATCGAGGCGGATGGTCTCGCGATCTTCGCAAAGCGTGAGGAGCGCCAAGCGCGTGACCGGATCGCCGCTCTCGGATGGGATGACGAACGCTCCGTCTCGGAGCAGGCATTAGAGAGCCCCTGGTGGCTCGCAATCCCGTCACGTACTGAATCGGTACGTGTGCCTGATCTGGTTGCCATCCAACCCGATGGCACATGCCACGCGCTGGAGATCGAACTGTCTCCCAAGAGCATTGATCGCTACAAGAGCCTGCTGGCTGACTACTACGGGTCCTACCTGACCTCTTTGACATACCTCGTAGCCAGTAAGGCTATCGAGAAACGAATCATCACAGCAGCAGAGAGTCTTGGCATCGAGCGAGACTTCCTGCGGATCATCGGAGCACCCTTGAACTTTATCGAGCCAACCAACAACAGAAAGGTATCAAAATGAACACCCGCGCCAACCGAGTCCGAACATTCACTACGATCCTCGCCCTGACCGTTCCCTTGATCGGTCTCACCGCATGCACTGGGAACGATGACACCATCGATCTAGGCAAGCCAAGCGGCGCACTCAGCGAAACCCCATCTATCAGCGCAACCGGATCAGGCGGGGCACTAGCCCTGTCTCCAGAGAGCCGATTCGCATCGATTGGTGCTGACGAAGAGGGTCTCCCCGGCACCTTCTACAGCACCAGCACCGGAGGGACATCCGGCAGCGAACTCATCAACACCAAAGCGGGGAGTGTCTACACCACCGCCAGCGGCGAGAATTACACGGTGATCGATGTCCGCACATATGGTGATTGGAAGCGTCTCGCGGAGGATACTGTGATCAACGAAGATGTGAGTGGACGCCTGGTGATCACCGGACAGGATGACGGCGAGAATCAGCCTTATGTAGTCCTGATCGCTCAGCGTGTCAGCGAGTGATCCTCACCTACAGAACAGCCCCGGGGTCCAGGTGACTACCGGGGCTGTTCTGCGTCTACCTGCACTCCTACCCGCTCCCCCATCGAGCATCGTGCGTCCTGAGCGGTGCGCACGGTCCTGGTCACACGAGTCCACTGGTGACCGCGTTCACAGTGCTCTAGGCACGTGTACGGCTCGCTGGGGCGCTCAGCGGGTCAGGTGGGGTGGGAGCGGACGTGGGGCGGGCTCCTGGGGCTCCTACGGGGCGTCTGCGAGGTGTTCAGATCGCCCCCAAAGTGCCCCCACCCGGTGCCTGAGCACTGTCCTGGGCAGTGCTCCGCGAGCCTGTCCAACAGCAGAGTGCCCCCACAGTGCCCCCAGGATCAGGTGCCACCTGGACACGAGAAAGCCCCTCCCTCCAGCGTTTGTGCTGGTGAGAGGGGCTTTCTGTCCGAGCCGCCTAAGGGAATCGAACCCTTGACCTTCTCATTACGAGTGAGACGCTCTGCCGACTGAGCTAAGGCGGCGCGCCCGCGCCAGGCGGACGAGCACGGACACTGTACCTGGCGGACGCCGCGTCCTCCAAAGCGAGCCGCCGACCTCGTCGGGCTGTCAGCAGCGGGTGCCCTCCGCGGGGACCGTCCCCTCGATCAGGTACGCGTCGACCGCGTCGAGGATGCACGCGTTGGACCGCCCGTACGCGGTGTGCCCCTCGCCCTCGTAGGTGAGCAGGGTGGCGGAGTCGAGGGTCTGCGCGAGGCTCTCCGCCCAGACGTACGGCGTCGCGGGGTCGTTGGTGGTGCCGATGACGACGACGGGCGCGGCTCCCGCGGCGGAGTAGTCGTCCAGGCCGCCGGCCTCGGGGACCGGCCACTGCGCGCAGACCACGCCGCCGAACCCGAAGAAGTACCCGACGGTCGGGGCGACGGCCTCGATCGCGGCGACGTCGGACCGCATCTGCGCGACGTCGGTGGTGCCGCGGCCGTCGGCGCAGCCGATGGACCAGAACGCCGCGGTGGAGTTGCTGGCGTAGGTGCCGTCCTCGTTCCGGTCGTAGTAGGTGTCGGCGAGCAGCAGCAGGATCGAGCCGTCGCCGTCCGACAGCGCGGCGTCGAGCCCCATCGTCAGGTAGGTCCAGGAGCCCTCGTCGTACAGCGGCAGGGCGATCCCGCTGAACGCGAGCGCGGCGGTCAGGGGCCGGTCGGTCCCGGTGGGCAGGGGGCTGCGGCGGGCCCGGTCGAGCAGGTCCTTCACCTGGGCGAGGCCGTCGTCGACGCCGCCGGTCAGCGGGCAGCCGGCGCCGGCCTGGCAGTCGGTCACGTAGGCGCGCAGCGCGTTCTCGAACCCGACCGCCTGGCCCTCGGCGAGCTCCTGCGGGGTGAGCGTGGGGTCGAGCGCGCCGTCGAGCACGAGGCGGCCGACCTGCTCCGGGAACAGCGCGGCGTACGTCGCACCGAGCTGGGTGCCGTAGGAGTAGCCGACGTAGTTCAGCGTCGCGTCGCCGAGCACCGCGCGCAGCACGTCCATGTCCTTCGCGGCGCTGACGGTGTCGACGTGCTCCAGGACCGGGCCGGTGTTCGCCAGGCACGCGGCGCCGAAGGCCCCGTACGCGTCCTCGGCCGCGGCGATGCCCTCGTCCGTCGTGTAGTCGAAGTCCGTCGACACGATCTCGTCCATCGCGGGGCCGTCGACGCAGGTCACGGGCGTGGAGGACGCGACGCCGCGCGGGTCGAAGCCGACGAGGTCGTACCGGGCGACGACCTCCGCGCCGAACCGCGGCAGCGCGATCGTGGACAGCGCGTCCTTGCCCGAGGACCCCGGGCCGCCGGGGTTGACCAGCAGCGAGCCGAGCCGGTCGCCGGTCGCGGCGTGCCGGTTCACGGCGACCTCGATCGTGTCGCCCTCGGGCTCGGCGTAGTCGAGCGGCACGACCAGCGTGGCGCACTCGAGGTCCCCGCACGGCTGCCAGTCGAGCTGCTGGGCGTAGATCGCGTCCAGCCCCTGCACGTCGGCCGGCGAGGACGTGGGGTCCTGGGTGACCTGCGTCTGCTGCCGGGGGCCGACGCACCCGGCGAGCGCGACGGCCAGGACCGCGACGAGTGCCACGACGCGGCCGCGGGGGGTGGTCAGGGCGCGGGCGGGTCCACGAGGAGCAGGGGTCACCGGACCACGGTAACCGGCGGTCCGACCGCGCGACCTCGCCCTCAGGCCTGCGGACGCAGCGCGATCATCATGGCCTCGACCGCGAGCAGCGGCGCCACGTTCCCCTCGAGCCGGGTCCGGGCCTCGCTCACGGCGTCCATCCGGCGCACGGTCTGCTCCGGGTCGGACGACTCCGCGAGCGACCGGGCGGCCTCCTCGTGCTCGGTGTTCACCAGGGCCACGTCCGCCCCGAGCTGGACCACCAGGACGTCCCGGTAGAACGACAGCAGGTCGACCATCGCCCGGTCGAGCACGTCGCGCTGGGCGCGGGTGGCGCGGCGCTTCTGCTCGTCCTCCAGCTGCTTGACCTGGCCGCGCAGGGCGGGCGGGATCGTCGTCAGCCCGTCGGCTCCCAGGGAGTGCAGCAGCGCCTGGCGCTCCCGGGCGTCCCGCTCCTCCGTGGCGGCCTTCGCGTCGGCCTGCGCGGTCTCGACGAGCTCCCCGGCCGCCAGCACCGCGTCGCCGACACCCCGTACCCGCGGCGCGATGCGCAGGACGGCGGCCCGGCGGGCGCGCGCCTCGGGGTCCCGCGCCAGCCGCCGGGCCACCCCGACGTGCGACTGCGCCGCGCGCGCGGCGACCAGCGCGACGGCCGGGTCGACGCCGTCGCGCCGGACCAGCAGCTCGGCGACCGCCTCGACCGGCGGCACGCGCAGCGGGACGGACCGGCTGCGCGACCGGAGCGTGACGAGCACGTCCTGCGGGCTGGGCGCGCACAGCACCCAGACGGTGCGCGGCGGCGGCTCCTCGATGGCCTTGAGCAGCACGTTGCCGGAGGTCTCGTTCAGCCGGTCGGCGTCCTCGACCACGATGACCCGCCAGCGGCCCTGCGACGGCGCGCGCTGGGCGAGCTCGACGAGCGGGCGGACGGTGTCGGCCCGGATGACGACGCCCTCGGTGGCGACGAACGTCACGTCCGGGTGCGTCCCGGCCAGCACGGTCGCGCACGCGGGGCTGCGCGGGTCCCCCGCCGGGTCCTGCAGCGCCGCGGCGAACGCGCGGGCGGCGTTGGACCGGCCGGACCCGGGCGGGCCGGTGAGCAGCCACGCGTGGGTCATCTTCGACGGGTCCCCGGCGGCGTCGCGCAGCACCGCGACGGCGGGCTCCTGGCCGACGACGTCGTCCCAGACGGTGCTCACGAGGCGTCCTCGCCCTCGAGGCCCAGCAGCGCGGCCACCCGGGCACGCACGTCGGCCGCGACGGCCGCCGGGGGCCGGGCGGCGTCCAGCACCAGCCAGCGGCCGGGGTCGGCGGCGGCGCGGGCGAGGAACGCGTCCCGGGTGCGCCGGTGGAACTCGTCGCCCGCGCTCTCCAGCCGGTCGGGCTGGTCGGGACGCCCCCGCAGCCGCGCGAGGCCCGCCGCGGGGTCCAGGTCGAGCAGCACCGTCAGCACCGGGAGCAGGCCGCCGGTGGCCCACAGCGACAGCCGCTCGACCTCGTCCGCGCCCAGGTCCCGCCCCGTGCCCTGGTACGCGACGGAGGAGTCGAGGTACCGGTCGGTGACGACGACGGAGCCGGCCTCGAGCGCCGGCCGGACCACCGACGCGACGTGGTGCGCGCGGTCCGCGGCGTACAGCAGCGCCTCCGTGCGCGGGTCGACGTGCCCGCCGTGCAGCACCTCGCGGCGCAGCACCTGACCGAGCTCGGTGCCGCCGGGCTCGCGGGTGAGCACGACGGTGCGGCCCAGCCCGGTCAGCCACGCGCCGAGCAGGCGGGACTGGGTGGACTTGCCGCTGCCGTCGCCGCCCTCGAACGAGAGGAACAGCCCGCCGGTGCCGGACGGCGCGGCGGGCGGGGTGGCGGGCGAGGGCGCGGGCGGGTCGGGCAGCGTCACGGGCGCCAGGGTATCCGGGCCCGCCGACACCTCCGGCGCGTCCCGCCCGGCCCGCACCGCCGCCCGGCCCGCGCACCCCGCGCGCGGCTCACTCCCCCGGGTAGACGACCCCGACCTGCGCCCGCACCTCGTCCATGGTCCGCAGCACCGCGAGCGTGTCGCCCCACGTCAGCCGCGGGCTCTCGGTGGCGCCCTCGGCGACCCGGCGGGCGACCTCGGCGGCCTCGAACTGCAGGCCGTGCGGCGTCGGCTGCGCGAACTCCCACGACCGGCCGTCCCGGCGCTCCACCCGGAAGGACGTCGGCGTGTAGAAGTCCCCCGCCACGGTGATCCGCCCCTCCGTGCCGGAGATCGCCGCGGTGGTCGGCGTCTTCGCCCAGAGCGTCGTGTGCAGGACGGCCTGCGTGCGGTCGCCGTACGACAGCACGATGCCGACCTGCCCGTCCACGCCGGTCTCCGTCAGCGTGCCCACGGCGCGCACCGCGTCGGGCACGCCCAGCAGGTCGTGCGCGAACGACACCGGGTACACGCCCAGGTCCAGCAGCGCGCCGCCCGCGAGCGCCGGGTCGTACAGCCGGCTCGCGGGGTCGAGGTCGAAGTGCTGCCCGTGGTCGGCGTGGAGGGAGACGACCTCGCCGATCTCCCCGGACTCGATCACCTGGTGCAGCGCGGCGACGTGCGGCAGGAACCGCGTCCACATCGCCTCCATGACGAACACGCCGGCGGCGCGCGCGGCGGCGAACACCTCCTCGGCCTCCCCGGCGTTGCGGGTGAACGCCTTCTCGACCAGGACGTGCTTGCCGGCGGCGATCGCCAGCAGCGCGTGCTCCTTGTGCTCCGAGTGCGGGGTCGCGACGTACACGGCGTCGACCTGCGGGTCCTCGACGAGGTCCCGGTAGCCGACGTGCGTGGTCGGGATGCCGTGCTGGGTGGCGAACCGCTCCGCCCTGGTGCGGTCGCGGGAGCCGACGGCGACGAGCGGGGCGCGGGTGGCGGAGCGGACGGCCGTGGCGAACGAGCCGGCGATCCAGCCGGCGCCGAGGATCCCCCATCGGATCGGCGGCGCGGTACGCGGGTCTTCGACGAGTGTCATGGGCCGACCCTAGTGCCCGCGCGCGGGACCGGGCAGCACGCGGGGACCGAGGTCCCGGGGGCGCGCGGCAGGGCGCTCCCTACGGTGGGAGGCCGGGGGTGGGCGCCGTGCCCCTTCCGCCCGTCAGGAGGACCCGTGCCCGCGTCGGTGACGCCCTCGCCCCTGCGCGTCCTGCGCGCGCCCGCCCGGTACGTCCAGGGGCGCGGGGCGGTCGCCAGCATCGGCGAGCTGGTGGCCGCGGTCGGCCGGGCACCGCTCGTGGTCGCCGACGACACCGTGTGGTCCCTGGTCGGCGACGCCGTGCGCCGGTCGTCCGCCGCCGCCGGGCTCCCCCTGGCGCGAGACGGGTTCGGCGGGCTCGCCACCGCCGGGGCCGTCGACCGGATCGCCGCCCGGGTCCGGGAGACGCGCGCGGACGTCGTCGTCGGCGTCGGCGGCGGATCGGTGCTCGACGCGGTGAAGGCCGCCGCGGACGACGCGGGCGTGCGGTGCGTCGTCGTCCCGACGGTGGCCTCGACCGACGGACCGTGCTCCGCGCAGGCGGTGCTCTACGACGACGAGGGCGGGTTCGCCGGCTACCGGCACCTGCCGCGCAACCCGGACCTGGTGCTGGTGGACACCCAGCTGGTCGCGAACGCCCCGGTGCGGTTCCTCGTCGCGGGCATCGGCGACGCGCTGTCCACCTGGGTCGAGGCGCGCGCCGTCGCCCGCAGCGGCGCGTCGACGCTCGCCGACGGCCCCCCGACCACGACCGCGACCGCCCTGGCGCGGCTGTCCTGGGACCTGCTGCACGAGCACGCGCTCGCCGCGGTCGAGGCCGTCCGGGAGCACCGGGTCACCCCCGCCGTGGAGCAGGTGGTCGAGGCGGGCATCCTGCTGTCGGGCCTCGGCTTCGAGTCCGGCGGGCTGGCCGCGGCGCACGCGATCCACGACGGGCTCGGCGTCGTCCCGCGGACGCGCGGCCTCGCCCACGGGGCGAAGGTCAACCTCGGCACCGTCACCCAGCTCGTGCTGGAGGGGGCGCCGGACGAGGAGGTCCGCGACCTCGTGGTCCTGACCGCCCGCCTGGGCCTGCCCACCACCCTGGCCGAGGTCGGGCTGTCGACGCAGGACGTCGACGAGCTGGACCGCGTCGCGCGGGCCGCCGCCGTGACCGGCGGGTCCCTGCACGCGATGCCGTTCCCCGTGGCTGCCGCGGACGTGGTGGACGCGCTGCGGTCGGCCGACGCGGTCGCGTGCCGGGTGCGGGCGGACGCCGGGCTGCCGGGGCCCGTGCCGTACGGGGCCGGCTGAGCAGGGCACCGGAGCGGACGACGACCACCGGCAGCGGTGCGAGCACGGTGCGGGAGGCGGCGGCACCGACGCGCTCGACGTGCCGTCGGGCGGCTGACCTGGGACGCTCGTCACGGACGGCCGTCGACCAGGGAGGGGTGCCGTGCGCGAGGTGCTGGGCCGGACGCGGCGACCGGCGACCCCGGTCTTCTGGATCAACGCCGGCCTCCAGTCGGCGCTGCTCGCGATGTGGGCGTGGCGGGTCCTCCAGGGCGAGCGCGGGATCGCGGTGCTCCTCACGGCCCTCTTCGCACTCTCGGCCGGGCTGACGCTGGCCGTCCTGCTCTCCGACCTGAGCTCGACCCTCGTCCTCACCGACGACGCGCTCGTGGTCGAGCGTCGTCTGGGCCTGCGCCCGCGCGTCATCCGCAGGGCGGAGATCCGGGCGGTCGACGGGAGCGTGCCGGGGCGGCCTCGGTGGTCGGAGGTCCTGGTGCTGACCGTCGGGGAGCGCACCGTGAAGCTCGGCGGGTTCGACACGCCGGTCCACGAGCTGATCCCGCGCATCCGCGACTGGGCCGGCGTGCTTCCGGCGGACCCGTCCGATCGTCCCCGTGCGGGAGGCCCCGGTGCGTGACGTGCTGGCCAGGACCCGGCGACCGCCGCGGTGGTTCTGGGCAGTGCCGATCGCCCAGGTGCCCACGCTGCTGCTGTACGCGCCGCGCGTCGTCGCAGGCGAGCGCGGGGTGCCGTTGCTGCTGCTCGCCCTCAGCACCGTGGTCGTGCTCGCCGGTGTCGCGACGATGACGATCGACCAGCGAGGTGCGCTGGTGCTCACCGACGACGCCCTGCGGCACGAACGCCGGTGGCGGCCGCTGCGCGTCGACCGGGGGGACGTCGTCGCCGTCGACGGCAGCGTCCCCGGCCGCCCGGACTGGTCGGACCACGTCGTGGTGACCGTCTCTCGCCCCGGCGGCACGAGGACCGTCCGGCTGCGCAACCTCGACGTCCACGCCCGCCAGCTGATCCCCCGCATCCAGGACTGGGCCGGCGTCGGTGCCCCGCCCGCCCCCGGACCGCGACCCGGGACGACGTGACACCCGCACCCTGACCTGCGAGTCTCGGCGGGAGCCGACGTGAAGGAGACCTCGATGGCCCCGGCATGGGTGGACCACGCGATGTGGTGGCACGTCTACCCGCTGGGCTTCACGGGTGCCGAGCGCACGGCGGACGACGCGGCACCGGTGACGCACCGCCTCGCGCACGTGGAGCGGTGGCTGGACTACGTCGTCGACCTCGGCCTGAACGGCCTGGCGCTCGGCCCGGTGTTCGCGTCGAGCAGCCACGGCTACGACACCACCGACCACCACCGGGTCGACCCGCGCCTCGGCGACCGCGCCGACCTGGACCGGTTGCTCGCCGCCGCGCACGACCGCGGCGTGCGCGTGCTGCTGGACGGCGTGTTCAACCACGTGGGCGACCAGCACCCGGCGTTCCGCGCGGCCCTCGCCGGCGGCCCCGGCTCCCCGGAGGCCGACCTGTTCCGCATCCGGTGGCCCGCTACCAGCACGGACACCCCCGAATGGGACTGCTTCGAGGGCCACCGCTCGCTGGTCACGCTGAACCACGACTCGCCCGCCGTGGTCGACCTGGTCGCGGACGTCATGACGTCCTGGCTCGACGCGGGCGCCGACGGCTGGCGGCTCGACGCGGCGTACGCGGTGCCGACGGCGTTCTGGCGCGCGGTGACCGACCGGGTCCGGGCCGCGCACCCGGACGCGTACCTGATGGGCGAGGTCATCCACGGCGACTACGCCGGTTTCGTCGCGGAGGCCGGCGTGGACGCCGTCACGCAGTACGAGCTGTGGAAGGCCGTGTGGTCCTCGATCGCGGACCGGAACTGGCACGAGCTCGCGTGGACCCTGGGCCGGCACGACGCGTTCCTCGACGCGTTCGTGCCGTACACGTTCGTCGGGAACCACGACGTCACCCGCATCACCAGCAAGGTCGGGGACGCCACGCTCGCGGGCCACGCGCTCGTCGTGCTGATGACGGTCGGCGGCACCCCGTCCGTCTACTACGGCGACGAGCAGGCGTACCGCGGCGTCAAGGAGGACCGCGCGGGCGGCGACGACGAGGTGCGCCCGTCGTACCCCGCCGACCCCCGCGACCTGGCCGACCCGGACGTCGCGCCCGACGGCCGCGCCACCCACGACCGGCACGCCGCGCTGATCGGGCTGCGTCGCCGGCACCCGTGGCTGCACACCGCGCGCACGCACGTCGTCGAGGTCACCGGCACCCACCTCGCGTACGAGGCCCGCGCGGCCGACGGCTCGGCGGCGCTGCTGGTCGCGCTGAACCTGGACGAGGCGCCCTGGTCTCTCGCTGTCCCCGCGGGTGCGCGGGTGGTGGCCACGGCGGATGGGTCGACAGCCGGAACCACGGTCCCCGCCCACGGGTGGACGGTGCTGGAACGGTAGCTCAGCCCCGACGCAGACCCTGCGCGTGCAGGTCGAGCACGTCCAGGACACCGGAGTGCTGCCAGATCCGGTTGCGACGCGCCCCGGTCCTCTCGGTCAGGACGCCGGTTCGTGTGAGCTGGGCGAGCGCTCGTTGCACGGTGTTGTCGGCGAGCCCCAGCGCGCGGGTGAGCGTGGCCGCGTTCAGCACCGGGTGCGCGACGAGGTGCGGGAGAACGGCGTACGCCGTGGCGTGCGAGCGGACGCCCGCCTCCTCGAGGACCCTGCGGGCCTCACCGATCTGCGCGGCCAGGTCGTCGACGAGCTCCGCGCCGGAGGTCGCGGCGAACCGGGACGCGTCGCTGAACCGCTCGATGTCGCCGGACGTGCACTCACACCGCATCCTGACTTCCACTTTCGCCGAAAGTGGAAGTAAGGATGCTCCAGCCGCTACTTCTTCGTCGCCGCCTTCGTGCGCGGCGCGGCCGGCTTGCGCGCTGCGGGCTTCTTCCTCGGCCCCTGCGCGCGCTTCTCCGCGAGCAGCTCGACGGCCTGCTCCCGGGTGATGGTCTCGGGCGTCACGTCCCGCGGCCGGGTGCGGTTCGTCTCGCCGTCGGTGACGTAGGCGCCGAACCGGCCGTCCTTGACCACGATCGGCCTGGCCGAGGTCGGGTCCTCGCCGAGCTCGCGCAGCGGCGGGGTGGCGGTCGCGCCCCGACCCCGCTTCGGCTGCGCGTAGATCGCGAGCGCCTCCTCCAGCGTCGTGGTGAACATCGCCTCCTCCGAGGGGAGGGTGCGGGAGTCCGTGCCCCGCTTGAGGTACGGGCCGTACCGGCCGTTCTGCGCGGTGATCTCGACGCCGGTCTCCGGGTCGGTGCCCACGACGCGCGGCAGGCTCAGCAGCCGGAGGGCGTCCTCGAGGGTGATCGTCTGCAGGGACTGGGTCTTCAGCAGCGAACCGGTCCGCGGCTTCGGCAGGGCGGCGAGCGCCTTCTTGCGGGCGGCCGCGGACAGGCCCGGGTCGAGCTCCGGCTCGGGCAGCAGCTCCGTCACATAGGGGCCGTACCGGCCGTTCTTCGCGACGATCGTCGTGCCGTGCACCGGGTCGGTGCCGAGCACCAGGTCGCCCTCGGGCTGCGTCTCCAGCAGCTCGCGGGCGCGCTCCACCGTGAGCTCGTCGGGCGCGAGGTCGTCCGGCACGGACGCACGGCGCGGGTTCCCGTCGGGGCCGGGCTCGCTCGCGCCGTCCTCGACGTACGGCCCGTACCGGCCGACGCGCAGCGTGATGCCGTCCCCGATCGGGATGGAGTTGACCTCGCGGGCGTCGATCTCGCCGAGGTTGGCCACGAGCTCGCGCAGACCGTTGCCATCCGGTCCCTCCGCGGCCGTGCGACCGAAGTAGAACCGGGTCAGCCAGTCGACCCGGTCCTTCTGCCCCGCGGCGATGGCGTCGAGGTCCTCCTCCATCGAGGCGGTGAAGTCGTAGTCGACGAGCCGGTCGAAGTTCTCCTCGAGCAGGCGGGTCACCGCGAACGCCAGCCAGGTCGGCACGAGCGCCTGCCCGCGGGACGTGACGTACCCGCGGTCCTGGATGACGGAGATCGTGGCGGCGTACGTGGACGGGCGGCCGATGCCGCGCTCCTCGAGCGCCTTGACCAGGCTGGCCTCCGTGAAGCGCGGCGGCGGGGACGTGCGGTGGCCGTCGGCCGTGAGGTCGGACGCGGTCAGCGGGTCGCCCTCGGACATCCGCGGCAGCCGGGTCTCGTCCTTGCCCGCGGACTCCTTGCCCTCGTAGCGCTCGACGTCGCGACCCTCCTCGTAGGCGGCCAGGAAGCCGCGGAAGGTGATCACGGTGCCGGAGGCGGAGAACTGCGCCTCCGTGGGTGCGCCCGTGGCCGGGGCGGGCGCGGTGGCCCCGAGCCGGACCGTCGTGGTCTGGACCTTGGCGTCGGCCATCTGGGAGGCGACGGTGCGCTTCCAGATCAGCTCGTACAGCCGGAACTGGTCGCCGGAGAGCTCGCGGGCGACCTGCGCCGGGGTGCGGAAGTTGTCACCGGCGGGCCGGATCGCCTCGTGCGCCTCCTGCGCGCCCTTGGACCTGGAGGCGTACACCCGCGCCTTGTCCGCGACGTGGTCGGCACCGTAGAGCTCGGCGGCCTGCCGGCGGGCGGCGTCGACCGCCTGGGTGCTCAGCACCGGCGAGTCGGTCCGCATGTAGGTGATGTAGCCGTTCTCGTACAGGCTCTGCGCGGTGCGCATGGTCTGCCGGGACGCCATCCGCAGCTTGCGGGACGCCTCCTGCTGCAGCGTCGAGGTGGTGAACGGCGCGGCCGGGCGGCGGGTGCTGGGCTTGGACTCCAGCGAACGCACCGCGAAGTCCGCGCCGTCCAGCGCGGTGACCCACGCGGTGGCGGCGGCCTCGTCCAGGTGGACGGCCGCCCCCTTGAGCACGCCGTCGTCACCGAAGTCGCGTCCGCTGGCCACCCGCGCCTCGCCGATCCGGGTCAGCCGCGCCTCGAAGGACGGCTCGTCCGCGGACGCGACGGCGAAGGTCCCGGTCAGGTCCCAGTAGTCGGCGGTGACGAACGCCATGCGCTCCCGCTCGCGCTCGACCACGAGGCGGGTCGCGACCGACTGCACGCGGCCCGCGGACAGGCCCTGCCGGACCTTGCGCCACAGCACCGGGCTGACCTCGTACCCGTAGAGGCGGTCGAGGATGCGGCGGGTCTCCTGGGCGTCGACGAGCCGGTCGTCGAGCTCGCGGGTGTTCTCCAGCGCGCGGGTGATGGCCTCGCGGGTGATCTCGTGGAACACCATCCGCTTGACCGGCACCTTGGGCTTGAGCTCCTGCAGCAGGTGCCACGCGATGGCCTCGCCCTCGCGGTCCTCGTCGGTGGCGAGGTAGAGCTCGTCGGACTCCTTGAGCAGCCGCTTGAGCTCCGCGACCTTCTTCTTCTTGTCGGAGTCGACGACGTAGTAGGGCTCGAAGCCGTTGTCGACGTCGACGGCGAACTTCCCGAACGGGCCCTTCTTCATCTCGGCGGGCAGCTCGCTGGGCTGCGGCAGGTCGCGGATGTGCCCGACGCTCGCCTCGACCTCGTAGTCGTCGCCGAGGTACCCGGCGATCGTGCGCGCCTTCGCCGGCGACTCCACGATGACCAGCTTGCGACCTGCCGACATGCGCTCCTGCTTCCCTCGAACTGCCCGGGTCCGCGGCCTGTGCCGTCTGCCCGGGGCGACCGTGCCCCCACCGTCGGATCGTGGCGGGCGTGCCTCGCCCGGACGTGCCCCGACCCACCCGTCGCTCCGGGCGAGGACAGGATGCCACCCCCCGTGCGGGGGAACTCTACGACGTCGGTCCCACGCGGACCGCACCCGAGGTCGCGGACCGGCGCAGCACCAGCAGCACCGCGAACACCGCGGCGGCGGTCGCCACGATGCCCAGCGCCCCGCCACCGTACGACGTCAGCAGCGCCGCGGTGGTGCCGACCGGGTCCGCCGACAGCCAGGTGCGGCGCAGCGCGACGGCTCCGGCCGCGCCGGCCAGGACGGCCACCGAGCCGAGCAGGGCGAGCGCCACGCCGGTGCCCGCGGACCGCCGGGCGGTCGACCCGGGCGGCAGCCGACGCAGCGCGGCGGTCGGCGGGTGGCCGTCAGGCCGGCCGGGGCGCGGGTCGACGCCGAGGGCGAGGACCGCGCACGCCAGCGCGCCCCACAGCAGCACGACCAGGAGGCCCGCGACCACGTCGGACGGCCGGTGCCACTGGCCGATCAGGGTGCTGATCCCGGTCGCGCCGGCGTACCCGGCGCCGAGCACCGCGGCCCACGGCCGGGCGCGCGGCGGGACGACCAGCAGCACCGCGACGGCGACCGAGGCGGCAGCCGTGGTGTGCCCGCTGGGCAGGGTGTTGAACGTGGGGCCGTGCCCGAGGTCGGGCCGCTCCAGCAGCCACACCTTGAGCACCCGGGTGGTGACGTTGGCGCCGCCGAGCACCAGGGCGGCGACCAGCGCCAGCCCCCAGCGCCGCCGGGCCACCGCGATCACCACGCACGCGAGCACCGCCGCCGCGATGAAGCCGACCGACACGACGTCCAGCACCGGCTCGG
>DAMBCY010000027.1:15629-18641 GCA_032056255.1 Cellulomonas sp.
GCGATCTCCCACAGCCGGTTGCGGCCGATGTGCGCGCCCTCCAGGGCCGCCTGGTCCACCGCCTGGCCGTGCTCCGTGCCGACGAAGACCCGCCACGCCGCCGCGACGCCCAGCGCGGCGACGACCGCGACCAGGAGGGCGGCCGCGACCCGGGCGGTCGTGCCGGCGACCCGGTGGCCGGACGGGCCCGGCCGGTGGGCGGGGCCCGGCACCGCCGGACCGCCGGCACCGGCCCACGGCACCGGGGCGCGGCGCCGGGCGGGCGGCGCGGCGGAGGTCGGGCGTGGCATGGGCACCACGGTAGGCGAGGACGTCCCGTCACCGACCGGCGGCAGGGCCGCGCGCACGATTCCTCCACCAGGCCCGACGCCGCTGCGCTCCGGGTGCCCGCTCCGGCACCCGGCCGGTGCCGGCTCGTGGTTCAGCGCCCCGGGACCCCGCCGACGCCCACGGTCGGGTCCGCGTCGCCGTCCAGCAGGACCGTGTGCGGCCCGGCCCCGAGCAGGTGCGCCCGCGACACCTCGTCGGCGTGCACGCACAGCAGGCAGCCGCCGCGCGCCTCCAGCAGCGTGCCGGCCTCGTCGACCGCCTCCGCCGCGCGTCGGCTGCGCAGCCGGGCCGAGCGCAGGTCGAGCACGACGATCGACGCGCAGGCCGACAGCGCGTCCAGCAGCGCGCGCAGCCGGCCCGAGTCGGCCCGGCCGAACGAGCCGGCCGGACGGATGGTCGCGGTGATCCACGGGTCCGCGCCGGTCGCGGGCTGCGTGCCGGTCGCGCGCTGCGTGCCGGTCGCACGCTGCGTGCCGGTCGCGGGCTCCGTGGTGCTCGCGGGCTCCGGCACCGTGGTCGGTGCGTCGAGGACGGTCATGGTCGGCTCCCTCCGCCGTGCCCCCCCCGCGGGGGCGATGGGGCCAGCGCACCCGCCGCGCCTGGGAGCGGGCTGGGGGGCGGCCGGGCGCGTCGCTGTGGTTCCGCGTCCCGCCGCGCGCCGGAGCCCGCCGGGGCGCAGGATCGTCACGGGAGCCGCACCGCGGGAGCACGCCGGACCCGCGGCGGCCACCCCCGCCGACCGACGACGACGTCCAGGAGCCGACCATGACCGACCTCAGCACCGCGTTCAGCGGGTACTCGGTGGCGGACGTCCCCGCCGCCCGCGCGTTCTACGCCGACGTGCTCGGCCTGGACGCGGAGCAGCAGGGCGACATGCTCTGGCTGCACCTGGCCGGCGGCCGCGACGTCCTGCTGTACCCCAAGGGCGACGCGCACGAGCCGGCGTCGTTCACGGTGCTCAACTTCCCGGTCGCCGACGTGCCCGCGGTCGTCGCGGAGCTGCGCGGGCGCGGCGTCGAGTTCGAGCGGTACGCGGGCACGCCCGTGCAGACCGACGAGGACGGCGTGTTCCGGGGCGGCGGGCCGCTGATCGCGTGGTTCACGGACCCGTCGGGGAACGTGCTGTCGATCGTCGAGGAGTGACCTCGGAGCATCCTGTGCCGCACACAGGAAACCCACAGGAGCGCGTCAGGACCGGCTCAGGTCCGGCGCCCATGCTCGAGCCATGACCACCTCCACGCTCCAGCGCGACGCCCTCACCCGAGCGGACGGCCAGCCCGTCCGCGCCCTCGTCGTCGACGACGAGGCCACCCTCGCGGAGCTGCTCGCGACCGCCCTGCGCTACGAGGGCTGGTCCGTCGAGCACGCCCTCACCGGTCAGGCCGCGATCCGGCAGGCCAAGTCGTTCGACCCCGACGTGATCCTGCTCGACGTCATGCTCCCCGACCTGTCCGGGCTGGACGTGCTGCGCCGCATCCGCGCCACGCACCCCACCGTCCCGGTCCTGTTCCTCACCGCGAAGGACGCCGTGGAGGACCGCATCGCCGGGCTCACCGCGGGCGGCGACGACTACGTCACCAAGCCGTTCAGCCTGGAGGAGGTCGTCGCGCGGCTGCGCGCCCTGCTGCGCCGCGCCGGCGCCGTCTCGGAGCGCGAGGAGGCCGTGCTGGTCGTCGGCGACCTCCGGATGGACGAGGACTCCCACGAGGTGTCCCGCGCCGGCGAGGACATCCGGCTGACCGCGACCGAGTTCGAGCTGCTCCGCTACTTCATGCGCAACCCCAAGCGCGTGCTGTCCAAGGCGCAGATCCTCGACCGCGTCTGGCAGTACGACTTCGGCGGTCAGGCGAACATCGTCGAGCTGTACGTGTCCTACCTGCGCCGCAAGATCGACAAGGGCCGCGAGCCGATGCTGCACACCCTGCGCGGCGTCGGGTACGTGCTGAAGCCCGCGGCGTGAGCCCGACCGCCGCGGCCGCCGCGTCGCCCGGGCGTCCGGGGCGGCCGCGCTGGACGCTGCGCCGCCGGCTGGTGGTCGTGGTCGTCGCGCTGCTCGCGACCGTCGCCGCGGTCATGGGGCTGGTGTCGACGCTGGCGCTGCGCACGTCGCTGCTGGAGCAGATCGACACGCGGCTCCAGGCCGCGGCCGAGCGCGCCGCCGAGGCACCCGAGCGGCTCGACCGCGCCGGCGCCTCCGGCGGGGCTCCGCCGGCCGGAGCCGACGGCACGGGTGCCACCGGCACCGACGGATCGGACGGGGCGACGGGCGACGGGCAGCCCTCCGACCAGGGCACCGGGCAGCCCGGGGACGGCACCATCCCGCCGGCGTTCGGGATGCCCGGCCAGGACATCAACACCGTCAGCGTGTTCGAGCGCAGCGACGACGGCGTCCTCGTCGCGGGCTACCTGGACAGCTCGGGCGACGTGCGGCAGCTCACCGACGCCCAGCTCGACGTGCTGCTCGACGTCACGCCGGGCGTCGATCCCGTCACCGTCGACCTGCCCGACCTCGGCAGCTACCGGGTCGTCGCGTCGGTGTCCGACGGCGGCGACACCTCGGTGACCGCCGTCCCGCTCGACTCCGTGGTCTCCACCGTGGAGGGGTACGTCGCCGTCGAGGTCGCCGTGGCCGCGATCGGCCTGCTCGTCGCCGCCGCCCTCGCCACCCTGCTGGTCCGCCGC